>JAFGEX010000359.1 GCA_016931355.1 bacterium | reverse complement strand
GCAGCTTTGGCGGAAGGACGGCTGCTGGTCGCCATGGATCATCTCCAATCCCCTGTGGATCTGTACACTGTCAAGCCCGACGGGTCCGGTCTCAAACCTGTCACACGGATCAATGCGGAGAGACTGGCTTCCGTGCAACTCGGAGAGCCGGAGCAATTTTCGTTCAAGGGATGGAACGGGGAAACGGTTTACGGATACGCGGTGAAGCCCGCATCCATCGAGCCGGGGGAAAAATATCCGGTGGCGTTTCTCATACACGGCGGGCCGCAGGGTTCTTTCGGCAACGATTTTCACTACCGGTGGAATCCGCAGGTTTATGCAGGCGCAGGTTACGCGGCGCTCATGATCGATTTCCACGGATCCACCGGATACGGCCAGGCGTTCACGGATGCCATACGGGGCGACTGGGGCGGCAAGCCCCTCGAGGACCTGCAGAAAGGGCTGGACGCAGCGCTTGCGCGCTATCCCTGGATGGACGGGGAGCGGGTGTCCGCGCTCGGAGCCTCATACGGCGGATACATGATCAACTGGATTGCCGGGCAGTGGCCGGACCGTTTCAAATGCCTGGTCTGCCATGACGGGAATGTTGACACCCGCATGGCATACCTGGACACGGAGGAGCTCTGGTTCCCGGAATGGGAGCATGAAGGCACTCCCTGGGACAATCCCGAATCCTTTGAAGAGCACAATCCGCTGCGGCTCATCACGAATTGGAAGACCCCCATGCTCGTCGTCCAGGGGGAGAAGGATTACCGAATCCCTGTGACGCAGGGTATCGCTACGTTCAACGCGCTTCAGCGACGCGGCATACCCAGCCGTTTCCTCTATTTCCCGGATGAAAACCACTGGGTTTTAAAGCCGCAGAATTCCATTCAATGGCATGAAACCGTGATCGGGTGGCTGGATCAGTGGACGAAATGAGCAAAGGGAAGTGGACCCCGGGGTTTATACCGGGAAAAACGCTGTCATATGCAAGCAGAAACCCCGGGGTCTTCTGGATGGAAACCGTGATCGGGTGGCTGGATCAGTGGACGAAATGAACGGGGATCGGGAAAGGACGTGCTTTGTGCTTTGGGCATCGTGAAAGAAAGGGGATCCGGGGCAGGAAAGCCGGACATCGTGCTTCGTGCATCGGGCATCGTTGAAAAGACAGGGGATTGGGATTGCGGATTTCTGATCGATGGTTGATATTCTTTCAAATTAAAAATCAGCAATCCTCAATCAAAAATCCTTCGTCAATCGTCCATCGTCAATCGGATATGAACGGGGTCTTCATACCGTTTTGCGAATCAATGCAGCGGCTGCTGCCACGGGCTTTCCGCTTCCTGGGTGGGGGATTTTTCGATTTTCACCCGGTTGTCCAGTTCCGCCTTACGCGAGACGCTGCGGTTGAGCGCAGCTCTTGATAAAGCCCTCCATGATGTTTCTACAGGCCGGACGATCAGTTCCGGCAGATTAAAATTTTCCATCAGACGATCATAGAAGCCCGGATCCTTCTGAGGCAATACGAAGGGTTTGGATGGATTGCCCTGTTCGTCGACACGGCACAAAAAGGGCCTGGCGAAAAGGCCGTCCAGGCGCTTGCTGCTGAACACGAACCAGCGTCCGCCTGAGGACCAGCTGTGATAGCTGTCCGACCGGCTGCTGTTGATGCCGGTCTGGATCATCCTTCCGCTGTTCAGATCCATGAGCGCCAGATCCGTGCCGGACATGAAAGCGGGAAAGCTTCCGTAATCCGCCGTACAGAACAGGAGGAAACGCCCGTCCGGGGAAACGCGGGGCATCAGCAGGCTTCGTCCGGTGGCCGCGGATGAGACCACCGTATCCGGACTGCCCCAGGTGTCTGTCTCCGGATCATAGGAGACTTTCATCAGATCATAACGGATTCTGTCGTAGAAGGCGCTGACATCCCTGTCGCCGGGCCTCTGGAAGGCGAAGATCTCCGGTGCGCTGCTGAAATACAGGGTTCTGCCGTCCGGCGCCCAGCAGGGATAGGTCTCCATGCGGTGCGGATCGGCAACGGCTGGGGGGACGCTCAGGATATTATTGTCCGTCCGGTAGATGACAATGTCGGAGGCCAGATCGCACACTTCGCGGCTTTCACCGGTCGCATGAAAAAACTGGATGATGCGGTTGACGGACAGGGCGAGTTTGTCTCCCGACGGATGCCAGGAGGGGTACACGCCGGGTGAAGTGTTGAAGAGGGTCCGCAAATCGATTTTCCGGACGCCGCCGTTTTCCGCCAGGAGCATGCCGGAACCGATCCTGCCGCGCACATGCAGCATCAGGGTGTCGGGCCGGTTGTTGAGGAAGGTATGGCAGTTCATGCAGCTGCCCGATGTCGTCCGGTTCTGCAGGACCGGTTTTTCGTCGAAATTTTCCAGATTCCTCTGCCAAATCCCCATGGATCCCCATAAATTATGGGCCGGCATGATGCGCCTGTACACCAGCCAGGGATCAATGTTTTCAGGAGCCACACGGATGCGCAGCGGATCGAAACGGACGCGGCTGCCGTCCTCTTTCAGAACCGAGATTTCGATTTCCAGGGACCTGCCCCGTGTTTCTTCAAGCCTGTCATGCCAGGCTTTCAGGGGGATTTTGACGGCCGGGTCATCGCTGTCGATGACCAGGGGAGGGGAATCCGGAAAACGGAATGCCGCACGGAAGGACAGTCCCTGCTCCAGGATGCGGAAATGAAGCGGCGCGATGTTGGGGGGGATGGTGATCCCTTCGTAGTCCGGATCGATGCGGGGCTGCCGGGACACCGGCGCACCGGCCTGCGGCGAAGGCTTCGAACAGCCGGCCAGCAGAAGCGTTCCAGCAAG
>JAFGEX010000358.1 GCA_016931355.1 bacterium | reverse complement strand
GGACGGCAGTCACGGACTGCATCCTTTTCTCGCGCGCGATGGACAGGGCCTCGCCCGCGTCCCGGAGAGCCTCCCGGCCGGTTGCCATGGCTGCCGGGAAATCCGCCTCCTTTCTCCTGGCGATCGCGCGGTTCAGTTTCTCCACTGCCTGCTCGATTTTGAGCGGCGCCAGAATCCCCGCCCCTTCCGTATTGGCGGCCAGGATGGACTCCTGGCATTCCGCGATCAGACGGTTCGCATCCGAAACCTTCTGCACGGGGATCCGGAGCTGCTGCCCCGTCTTCAGTTCCTCCGCAGTTTTCAAATGATTGTAGTACAGGATGATCCCCCACTCATTGGCGTCTCCCAGATGCTTCTGAGCCAGGGAACGGAGGCTCTCATTGCTCTCCAGCACCACTTCGATGTCGCCGGGCTCCTGTGAACGGGCGGGCTGCACGGCGGCTGCGCCCAGAAACAGAAGGGCGGAGAGAGCGATGGTTCTGAATGATTTCCCTTCCTGCATGAATGACCTTTCCCTTCCGGCCGGACCTGAATGCACATCACCGCGGCAGAACGCGGATGGATTTCTTGACCGTGTGCCGCGGGGCCGATTTTCTGGACGCATCCCAAATCGTCAATTGCACCAGGAACGAACCCGGCCTTTGAAAAACATGCCGGACACAGACCCCTGTCGCGGTCCCTCCGTCTCCGAAATCCCAGGCGCATGCAAAGTTGCGGGCTTTATCCGAAATGACCGCACAAAAGGAGGCCTCATCCCGGGCGCCTCCGGAATGGAGCGTGTCGGGCTGGAAGCGGATGGAAAATTCGGGAGCCGGGGACACATGAACCGGGACCGTGTACCGGATTTCAGGAAAAGAAGCCAGCTCCGAATGGCCGAGCCGAAGCGTGGCCGTAAAGTCTCCCTCTTCCCTGTAAATATGACTGATCCGCATCCGGTCTATGACCGTACCGTCGCCCATGTCCCAACGGCAGGTCAGGGGCGCCGCCTGCTCATCCTTCATTACAGGAAGGATGACTACCGGTTCCCCGCATTCCGCCTCGATGCGTTCCGGCAAGTCCACGGCGGGAAGGTCAAGGATGCGTATATCCCTGGCCGGGCTTTTCACGCCGTTCCAGGAAGCAAGCACCTGATAGATCCCGGGCGCCGTGAAGGTCTTTTCCACGGTTTCTCCTTCAACCGTATCACCGTCGCTGAAAATCCAGGAACCTTTCCCGATCGCGCCTGCAGGAGCCTGTCCCTCGAACGAGAAGAGGACAGGTTGCCGGATATAAGCCCTGAGAGGACCCTGCACAGGTCGAACGGCGGGAAGTGAACCAACGACGACCTGTGCCTCGGCCGTGTCCCTGCTGCATCCGGTGCCGCTGTTGTCCTCGACTATCAGCTTCACGGTCCTTACGCCCGGCTGCCGGTAGCGGTGCTGAACAAAAACGCCCTCCGCGGATGCCCCGTCTCCAAAATCCCAGGAATAGGACCGGATGCACCCGTCGGAATCCGAACTCCTGCCTGCATCGAAACTCACCACGGAGAACGGCAGGATGACGTCCCCGTCCTCGGTGATCGTGTTGACGGAAAAGGCGGCGTGCGGCCTTGAATTGATGACCACCTCCTGTTCCAGCGTGGAGGTGTTGCAGGCTTCTCCGGCATCCGTCCTCACGGTCAAAAGAATCCTGTATCGTCCCGGTTTTTCGTAGGCGTGCGTGGTGGTCCTGCCCTCTCCGCCCGCGCCGTCGCCGAAATCCCATTCGTAACGGACGATCGCTGCGTTTCCGGCGCTGGAGGCGCCCGCGTCGAAAGCCAGGATCTGCCCCGGACAGCCCGTCGGATCGAACCGGAATGCGGCGACAGGAGAAGGCAGCACCCTGACCAGCAGCTCATCCTCTGAATAATTCTCACAGCCCCCGGCAGGCGGCACGGATATTTTCAGACGCACGTTGTACAGCCCGGGCCGGGCATAGGAATGCACCGTTTTGACTCCCCCGCCCTGCTGTCCGTCGCCGAAATCCCACTCGTAGCCCTGAATGGACCTGCTCCCGCCGCTGGATCCAGAGCCGTCGAAAGCCACGGTCGTGTTGGCGCATACCGTCCGGTCTTCGCCCGCCTCGGCAACCGGCGCATCCACGACCTCGATGATGTGTTCGGCCATGGCCGAACGGCAGGCCAGGCCGCTGTTATCCGCAACCACAAGCTGCACCCGGAAAATCCCGCCCTTCCTGAAAACATGCACCGGATTGACGCCTTCGCCCTTTTCGCCGTCCCCGAAATCCCAGGCATAGGTCAAAAGGTCGTTGTCCGGATCGGACGAACGGCCCGCATCGAAGAGGATGTTTTCCCCCGCGCATACGGCATCGGCCGCAACAATGACGGGTTTGGGCGAAGAATTGATGTGGACCTTGATGTATATTTCCGCGCAGGCATTCTCCAGCCCGCTGAAGTCGTCCACGGTCAGGCGAACCGGATAGACACCCGGTTTTTTGTACACATGGGTCACCTGCCGGCCCTGGCCGGTCAGGCTG
>JAFGEX010000357.1 GCA_016931355.1 bacterium | reverse complement strand
TCTCGGTCAACGGCCTTGCGAGTATGATATGCTGCGCCTGTTGCGCGATGAGGCCTGCCATTTTTCTGTAATCCTTGTCAGACAATACTCCGAGCAGCAGGATCAGGCGGTCGTATTTGAAGAGGCTTTGCAGGGCTTCAGCCAGCTTTTTCATGCCCGGAGGATTGTGCGCGGAATCGAGCAGGAGCCCCGGATTTTTCTGCACCAGGTCCAGGCGGCCGGGCCATCGGACCTTCGCGAGACCGGTCCTGATGGCACTGTCCGGGATATCCCATCCGGAATCCCTCAACACACAGGTTGCAGCGAGCACGCCCGCGCAGTTGTCCACCTGATGCCTGCCCGCGAGCCGAAGGAAAAGATCGTCGAGCCGCCGGTCATTCATTCGCGCGTTTAGGATCGTGCCGTCCTCAGTCATCCGGATACGGCGGATTTTTACAACCTCAGCTGATGAGATCATGGGCACCTGATGCGCGGATGCGTATTGCCTGAAGAATTTGCGTACATGCGGATTTTTGGCGCTGCAGATGAAAGGGACGCCTGCCTTTAAAATGCCGGCCTTCTCCATGGCGATGGTTTGTATTTCATCGCCCAGGATCTGGGTGTGATCCAGGCCGATTTCCGTGATCATGGAAAGCACGGGCATCATCGTGTTGGTCGCGTCCAGTCTCCCGCCCAGGCCTGTTTCGACAACAGCGATGTCCACCTTTTCATCTGCAAAATGAAGAAATCCCGCTGCAGTCAGAATTTCGAAGAATGAGGCATCCTGTTTTTCAGCAAGGTCTTTCAAGCCCCAGACGAGGTCCAGGAATGCCTCTTCCGCTATGTCCTTTCCGGATATTCTGATCCTCTCCTCAGGCCTGATCAGATGTGGAGAAGTGTACAATCCTGTCCTGTATCCGGCCGCCCTGAGAATGGATTCCAGCATGGCCGCACAGGAACCCTTGCCGTTGGTCCCCGCAATGTGTATGGATTTAAAAAGGTCCTGCGGATTCCCGAGGTCCAGCAACAGGTCCCGGATATGCTTCAGGCCCAGCTTCATGCCGGTTGAATGCCTGGCGTAGAGATAGCGGATGACTTCGTCTTTATCCATTTCGCCTGTTTGTTCCCTATCCGTCGGGGATTGCAATCTCCGCTTTTACCGAGACGGTAGCGACCGGATTGAAGCTCCCCGTTGAAAAAGGCGGGGAATCTTCGATCTGTAATAATGAAGAAATCTGGATTCGCCCGCTGACCCCTCGGCAAGCCGCAGGGTCAGCGTTCGCCGTCAGATTCAATTTATTTCTTTTCAAAAACCGAAGATTCCCTGTCGGCGAACGGCCGCGCGGCTTCCATCAGCCGGCGGGTGATTTGCCCGGTGGAAAGTTCCGTCGGATTTTCCTGCCGCGGTCCGTCCCGCGGTTTCAAATCCAGTAAATGAAGCGAATTCCCATTTGATTGTCAAGAATTATATGGCGGATCAATACAAAATTGACAATAGCGCCGGGAATGTCTATATTATCGGTGTCCCTTCGGAAAGGCCTTCACATGCATTGGATTTCCAGATTATGGATTCGTCTCTTCATTCTGGGCGCCGCAGGCGCGCCGGAGCAATCGGTCGCGCAGGTCCCCGCATTTGACGGGACCCGGGCATTCAGGCACATCGAGAAGCAATGCTCTTTCGGACCGCGCTTCCCGGGCTCTTCCGGGCATGAGGCCTGCCTGAATTTCCTGGTGGAGGAGCTCGGGCTGAGCACCGCGAATGTGGTCAAACAGCCTTTCCAGATGAAGGATCCGCTCACGGGAAAAGTACATGCTTTGGCCAATGTCATCGCAACCTTCGGCAGCCGGAATGACAGGATGGTTCTATGTGCGCACTGGGACACCCGGCCCAGGGCGGATCATGATCCTGTGCCGGCCAATAGGGACAAACCGGTCATGGGGGCCAATGACGGCGCCTCAGGCGTTGCCGTGCTGCTCGAAATCGCGCGCATTCTAAAGGCTGTTCCTCCTTCCCGGGGAATAGACATTGTGCTCTTCGACGGCGAGGATTCCGGGCTGGACGGAGAAACCGAGTCCTGGTGCCAGGGATCCAGGCATTATGCCCAAAGCCTGCGGTTCGGTTTGCTGCCTTCCTGCGCGATTCTGATCGATATGATCGGAGACAGGAATCTCCGCATACCCGTGGAACAGCATTCCAGTCTGTATGCGCCGGACCTGGTTGAAAAAATCTGGGGAACAGCCGAAAGACTCGGAATCGCGGCATTCACCAGGGAACCGGGCGGCTATGTCGTGGATGATCATCTGGAGTTGCTCAAGGTCGGAATCCCGGCTGTGGACATCATCGATTTTGAATATCCTTTCTGGCATACGGTCATGGACACGCCCGACAAATGCAGCCCTGAGAGCCTGGCTGCCGTTGGGACCGTGCTGCTGCACATGATCTACGAATCTCACAGCGAGCGCTGACCCCGCGGCTTGCCGCGGAATCAGCGGGCGAATCCAAATGTCTTCATCCTCAAAGATTGAAGATTCCCCGCCGCTTGCGGCAGGGCGCTTCAATAAAAATGCCGGCTGGTTTGAAATCAGCATCCCCTGTGACGCGGATTGCCGCGAGGCGGTGTCGAATTTTCTGTTCGAACAGGGGGCGGGCGGCATCACGGAAGCGGATGACCGGATCGCGGGGTCCTTCTGCTCCTCCCTGGATTCGGCCGCTGTGCTGCGGTCCGCCAGAAAATACTGCGCCTCCCTTCGTGAAATGGGATTCAAGTCCGGCGATCCGGAGCTGCGCAGGATCCCCCTGGAGGACTGGAGCTTGAAATGGCGTGAGCATTTCAGGCCCGTCCTGGTGACATCCCGCATCATCGTCAAGCCGCCCTGGGCAAAACGAGCTTACGCCGGCCGCATTCTCATAGACATCATGCCGAGAATGGCATTCGGCACAGGGTCGCACGAAACAACGAGACTGTGTCTGGAGCTGATGGAGAGATATGTGGTTCCAGGGATGAGCGTTCTGGACATCGGGACCGGATCCGGCATACTCGCGATTGCGGCCGCGCGACTGGGCGCGGGTCGGGTCATTGCGGTGGACAATGACGGGGTTGCAATCGAAAACTGCAATGAGAACATCCTGCTCAACCATGTGGAGGCCCATGTCACCGTTCTCGAGGGCACTCTCGAATCTGTCGGTGAAAGGGATTTCGGGCTGGTGGTCGCGAACATCAACAGGCCGGTTCTTCTGGAAATGCTTCTGGATCTTCCTGCTTATCTCCGGCCGGACGGCAGGCTGATCCTTTCCGGCCTTCTGATACCTGAAATGGAGGCTGTACGGAAAACCGCGCACGGGGCCGGATTCCATTTTCTGGAGGAGAGGGAAAAGGGGGAATGGGCGGCCTGTGCAGCAGCCATGGGATCCAGATAAAAGAGGATTGCATGCAGAAGGTCCTGGTCATTGCGGGATTGATTCTGGTTCTGGCCGGGCTGGCCTGGCCCTGGCTTTGCAAAATTCCGCTCGGCAGGCTTCCGGGCGATATGGTGATCAACAAGCCGGGCATGAAGATCTATTTTCCAGTCACGACCATGATTCTGCTGAGTCTGCTGCTGACATTGATTTTCAGGATATTCCGGAAATGAACGCGGTCGAAATCATCACCCAAAAACGCAACGGCCTGGAGCTGGAAACCGGGCAGATCCGCTGGCTGATCGCGGAATACGTCTCCGGCCGAATCCCGGATTACCAGATGAGCGCCTGGCTCATGGCCGTGTATTTCAAGGGCATGAACAGAAGGGAAATGCGGGATCTGACCGAATGCATGGTGGCGTCCGGCGAATCCATGGATCTGTCTTCCATCCCGGGCATCAAGGTGGACAAGCATTCGACAGGGGGCGTGGGCGACAAGGTCTCCCTCGTGCTCGCGCCGCTTGTTGCCGCGGCAGGCGTGCCTGTACCCATGATGGCGGGCCGCGGTCTCGGGCACACGGGCGGCACTCTGGACAAACTCGAGGCCATTCCGGGATTCAGGACGCGCCTCAGCCCGAACGAGTTCATCGATGTGATCAGGAAGGCGGGATTTTCCATTATCGGGCAGACGGACGCCATAGTGCCTGCGGACCGGCTTCTCTACAGCCTGCGCGACGTCACAGGCACCGTGCCTTCCATAC
>JAFGEX010000356.1 GCA_016931355.1 bacterium | reverse complement strand
GCAGGGTTCCCGTTCCGCAGCCATTTTGCCGCCGCCGGGCGGAGCCGCATCAGACACCGTCCAGCGGATGGAGTGCATGCCGTCGGAATAGGCCCGCGTGTCCAGGTCAAAAATCCAGCCCGGTCCCCCGCTGTTGGCATACCCCGGGAAAGCCGCAGCAATATCCTCCCTGGGCTGATTGTAAACCGGATTTCCCGCGAATTTTCCATCCACATCAATGCTGATTGTGGATCCGTCCTCCGGGATGATGTTGGGCAAAGGAGTCAGAACCCAGCCGGAAATCCGGGCGGAATGACCGTACACCGGGCCGCCCCAGCCCGGAGAGTCGATGGCGCCGAACGGTTTGACCGCATTCTCATTGTCCACCGTGATCGTTTTGGTGCCCAGTGAGGACTGCCTTCCGGACAGGTTTGTTGCAATGGCTTCGATTGTGTAGGTTCCCTGCCCCCCTCCGGGAAGGAAATGAGTCAGCATCATATATCCCCAGCCCGCCTTTTGATTCATGGGCATGCTCGGCTTGGATTGTACGATGTCCGGCCTGGCTCCTTCCACGAAGACTGCATCCCCGATATAAACGGACGAACCGCCTTCCGGCTTCGCGTAAATTTTTACCGACGAGACGCCGAGTTCGTCCAGTGCCCAACCGGTCACGGGTATGGAACCGCTCACAGTGGAGCCGTCCGCCGGAGTGTCGAAACTTCCGAACGGGGCGAAATTCGACGCGGACATATCCGTCTTCCACACGGAAATGTCCAGCGATGTCTGGATGCCGTTCGGATCTCCTACGCGGATCGTTTCATGGTAGTACCCGGGATCCAGTGCTGCCGGATTGACGGACAGATCCATGTATCCCGTATTCTCGCCGGAGGAGTTGACGGCCGACCACCAGGTCCCTCCCGGCGGATCGGAGGACCAGTTCAGGGTGCCACCCCCCTGGTTGCTGATCCGCACCGACTGTGTCCCTGTTTGATTCCCGGAAAGATCTGCGCCGTACCGTATGGTGCTTCTGTTTGCTGCGGGCGCCGGCATGTCCGAATTCTGAATGATGAAATACCGGCTCCCGATCCCGTCCTGGTTTCCGGCGTTGTCCATGACCGTCCACTGGATGGTGTGCAATCCGTTTGAATACCCGGTCGTGTTGAGGTCAAAGCAGGCTCCGGCGCTGTTTGAATTGCCATACCCCGGGAACAGGGCCGCGATGTCCTGGCGGTACACGTTGTAGGTCGCCTGTCCAACCTTTGCCCCGTCAACGAACACGTTGATGGTCGATCCGTCTGCAGGGACCGCGTTCGGCTGCGGGGTAAGCACCCATCCCCAGTTCCTGTAGGATGTGCCGGATGCGATCCCGCCCGGAGTCGGCGTATCAATGGCGCCGAAAGGTTTGACCGCAGCGGCGTTGTTGCAGACAATGGTTTTCGACCCCAGCGATGTCGTATGGCCCTCCATGTCCTGGGCATCGACAATTAAAGTATACGTCCCGTTGCCTTCGTTCGGAAGCAGGTTGGTCAGCAGCATATATCCCCAGCCCGCCTGATGGCTTTGCGGATACTGGGGATAATTGAATTCCACATCCGGCCTAGCACCTTCGATCCGGGTCGCTTCGCCGATGTAAAACCGCTGGCCGTCTGACTCCCCGTAGATCAATACGGACTTGATCCCGACATCGTCCAGGACCCAGCCGGTCACAGGAACGGACCCGGTTACCGAAGCGCCGTCCATGGGCGTGTCAAAGGAACCAAAAGGCGGCTCCGCCGTCGAATACACATTGAGGAAAACGCTGATATGAGCCGCATCCCCGGGATTGTCCTGATTCACCAGGTTCAAATCCGAATAATAGAAACCGGCGGCCAATGATCCCGGATTGAGGGAAACATTCACATATCCGGAACCGGTTCCGGATAAAGGCCGAACCGTTATCCACTCCTTCTCGGAAACCACACTCCAATTCAAAATTCCGTCGGCCGCATTGGAGATGAAAAGGGTCTGGGTGGGGATCTGTGCCCCGGGAGCAGAACCATAAATGAGCATGCCGCGGTTGTATTGCAGTTGAGATTGGGCAAGAGCTGTCACAGAAATCAGAATGAAATGGAGCGGAATGTTTTTTTGAAAGTAACGGACTGTCTGATTGCACATGAGCCTCTCCTTTTCAAATACACATATCTATCTTTTTTTACGAGATTTACAAAAATATTCTGATCAGATAAATGCCCACCTTGCACATCAAAAAAAGATCGTGCAAGAAAAATACCATTGATATGACGGCCCATTCTGAGCCCCGGTCCCGGATTCAACCCAGAAACTGCCACGCACTTTCAAAAGTGCGTGGCAGTTTCTGGACGCGGCTTGACAATACATCAATAAATCGCTAAATTTAATTTTTCCCGGGCCATCGTCAGGGCCGGAAACGGATAATGGAAACCATCAGGGTCCTCTAATGAAAATGAAATTCCCTTCAAAATCCATTCGGCTGGGGAGTCTGGCGCTCGGACTGGTCCTCTTCACAGGAGCGGGTCTGTGGGTGAAGCGCGACAAGAATTATTATGACAAGCTGGAGCTCTTCAATGCCGTCCTGACCGCCATAGACCAGAATTACCTGGAGGAAAAGGATCCCGGCCTGCTTATCGATACGGCCATCAACGGCATGCTCGCGGACCTGGATCCCCATTCCAGTTATCTGACCGCGGATCAGTTCGAAAAATGGAATCAGAATTTCGAGGGATATTCAGGGATCGGCATCTATTTCGACATCATACGCGACAAGATCACGGTCATGTCCGTGATTCAGGGCGGGCCTTCGGACAAGGCCGGGTTGCTGTCCGGGGACCGCATCGTGGCGATCGACGGAGAATCCGCTATCGGCATGAAGCGGGACGATGTGCCCCTGAAACTCATGGGACCGCGGGGCACCGCCGTTTCAGTGACTGTGGAGCGCACGGGCTGGCAGCAGTCCCGGACGTACCGTCTGATCCGCGACGACGTGCATGTGGAAAGCATCCCGTTCGCGGCCATGGTCCGTCCGGGGATCGGCTACATCCAGATCGCCCGTTTTTCCTCCACGACCGGGGATGAACTCCAAAAGGCCGTTGAAAAATTGGAAAGCCAGCAGATGCAATCCCTGTTGCTGGACCTCCGCCAAAACCAGGGGGGCTACCTCGAGAGCGCGGTACAGGTATCAAACCTTTTCCTCCCCGGCGGCAGGCGAATCGTTTATACAAAGGGCCGCACCGCCGGATCCTTCCGCGAGTTTTTTTCCACAAACAAGAGCCCCTCCCAAAAAATGATTCCCATCATCGTCCTGCAGGACCGGATCTCGGCATCCGCGTCCGAAATCGTGGCCGGCGCGCTTCAGGACTGGGACAGGGCCCTGATCGTAGGGGAATCGAGCTTCGGCAAGGGGCTGGTCCAGACCCAGTTCCGGTTTAAGGACGGATCCGCGCTGCTCATGACCACGGCTCAGTACCATACGCCGAGCGGACGCCTCATTCAAAGGTCCTATGACGACAAGTCCGCGCAATCCTATTTTGAAGAGATTCTGGTGGACAGCCTGAGACAGAAATGGGAGAGGGACAGAAGCAGGCCCGCATTCAAGACGCTGATCCTGGGCCGCACTTTGTACGGAGGCGGCGGCATCTCGCCCGACCGCATACTGAAGGCGGGACAGGACACGCTGAACGCCGTGCTGCGCCCCCTGGTCTTTTCGCCGAAGCGGCTGATTTTCACCTTCGTGGAAAGTTATGTCAAACGGGATCCTGAATTGAAAAAGGATCTGCAGGTTTTCTTAAGGGATTATATCCCGAATGCCGGCGCCCTGCAGCTTTTCCTGCAATATATACGCAAAGAAGGAATCGTTATCACGGATCAGGATTTCTACGCGAATAAAAAGGACATCCAGTTCCTGCTCAAGGAACAGATCGCGTCCATCCTGTGGGGGGAAGAGGCGAGGACCAAGGTGGAACTCGGGAGGGACCAGCAGCTGATCGAAGCCCTGTCCTACCTGCCGGAAGCGGAATCATTGCTGAGAACAGCCTATCCCCTGCCCTGAGTCTGGGGCAGGCATCTTTTCAGGATGCCGAGCATGTCCCGGACGGAATACGGCTTCTGGATGAAGGGATACCCCTTTTCCCGGATTTTCGACCACTGGGATTTGGAATCCGTATAGCCGCTGGTGACCACCACTTTCACACTGCCGTTGATGGCCAGCAGTTGATCCACCAGATCGAGTCCGGTCTTGTCCGGAAGCACGACGTCGCTGAAGACCAGGTGAAAATCCCCTTTCTCCCGAACGAACAACTCCAGCGCCTCGCGCGCCGAGGATGCCGTCTCAACCCGGTAACCGTAATGAAGCAGCGCCCGCATGGCGAAATCGCGGACGCTTTTTTCATCCTCAACGATCAATATCCTTTCGCCCAAACCGGCCAGGGGTTCCAGGGAGACCGTCTCCGCCGCCCGCTGCGGCACCTGTTCCCGGATGACAGGCAGGTAGATCTTGAATTCCGTCCCCCGGCCCGGTTCGCTGTACACGTTGATCCAGCCGTCATGCTGCTTCACGATACCGTACACGACGGACAATCCCAGACCGGTCCCCTTGCCCGGGCCCTTGGTGCTGAAAAAGGGCTCAAAAATGCGTTCGCGTGTCCGGCGGTCCATGCCCTTGCCGGTATCGCTGATGGAGAGGCGGATGAACTGCCCTGAACGCGCATCGGGAATCACCACACAGTAGGATTCGTCTATCGTGACATTCTCGGTTTTCAAAATAATCTTGCCGCCGCCCGGCATGGCATCGCGGGCGTTGAGCACGAGATTGAGAACCAACTGCTCCATGAGACCCGCATCGGACCGTACGGTCCAGGGATCCTTTTCGAAAACCGTCACGATTTCGATGTCCTCGCCGATCAACCGGTGCAGCAGTTTCAGCATGCCGTCCAGGGTTTGATTGAGATTCGCCGGCGCGAAACGGGTGTGATGCCTCCTCCCGAACATCAGAAGCTGGCGCGTCAGATCCGCGGCCCGGTCGGCTGATTCCTGCACTTCCAGAAGATCTTTGCGGAGCTCGTCTCCCTCCGGAATCTTCAGAAGCGCCATCTCGATGCAGCCCCGGATCGCGGTCAGCAAATTGTTGAAATCGTGCGCAACGCCTCCGGCCAGAGTTCCCACGGCCTCCATCTTCTGCGCCTGGAGAAGCTGGGCCTGCAGTTTCGCCCTCTCCTCCTGTGCCTCCCTGCTTTTCGTGATGTCCAGCATGACAATCACAGCGCCCGAGACCTCTCCCTGATCGTCCCGGACGGGGTATCCGATCCGGTTCCAGATCCTTCCGTCCGGCGAAGCCATCTCCATCCGGCCCGGCTGACCGGATGCCAGAAGGATTTTCATCACGCAGCCCGGACACGGGGATTCCCTTTTCTGCCACATCGAATAGCAGGTCCTGCCTGCGATTTCCTGCGCGTCCAGACCGGCGAGTTCCAGCGCGGCGGGATTCGTCCAGACCATGCGGTAATCCCTGTCCACATAGGAGACAACTTCGGAAACGCTGTTGAGAATCAGGTCCTTTTCCCGCTCGGATTTCCGCAGCGCGGTTTCCGCCTGACGCTGCTCCGTCACATCCTGAGAGGTGATGATCGCCCCGTGCGGAAACGGGGAGATCGTGATGTTCAGGATGCGGCCGCAGTACGGCTTACCGGCAAAATGCTTGATCTTCCCGGAAACGATGCTGTCCATCAGCTCCGCGTACATATCGTTGTCATGCCGGGCCGCATAATCCCGGTACATCACATCACCCGCTGCGGGCAGGCGTACGCCCGATTTTTCCTTTGCGAAATTGTATCGGATGATGCGGCCTTCCCGGTCCACCACGAAGGTCGAAACCGGATTGAAATGGAAAAGAGCCCGGCTGAACGCCTCGTTGTCCGCGAGCGATTTCTCCAGTTCGCAGATCCGAGCCTCGAGTCTGCCGCTCTTCTCCTCCGGTGCTGTCCGCTTTTTTCCCGTCTCTCTGGTCATGCCGAGTTTAAAAACTCATAGATTATATATGATGGGGGTATAACTTCCTGACTTCCTGACTTCCTGACTTCCTGACTTCCCGCTTGCCTACCTGCAACAAAAGCCGCGACAGTTTAACAAACAGGCGGGAGAATTGCAAACGGAATCGTGCGGTTTTAAGGATGTGGCGAAAATTTAATATTCATGACGGAACCGTCTTCGTCCCGGTCCGGGAAAGGGATTGGATCAAAAGGCCCGCCACGATCAGGCAAAGCCCGAGCACGGACGAGGGCAGGATGCGCTCGCCGGCGAAGCGGTTCAGAAAAAGAAGGGAAAGAAAGGGGGCCAGATAAACGACGTTGCCGACCAGAACGGTTTCTGGAGCCAGTTCGAGGGCCTTCATCCAGAAGAGGAAGGTGAGACCCATTTCAAAGGTCCCGATCCACAATGCGCCAATGGCCTGAGCCGGGGAAGGAATCCTTATTTCTCCGAATATAATATTATACAATAGAATGTAAATGAGCCCGAACGTAAAGCCGGAAAACAGCTTGACGACCGCCTTGCGGCCGTCCTGGATGTTCAAGATCCAATACAGGGCCCAGATCAACGAACTGCCGGCCGCCAGGATCACGCCTGGAAGGCAGGAAAATCGGAGCGAGAGCACCGATCCCCGCGTCCCGATCACAACCACTCCGGCGAAGCTGAGAAGAATCGCGAGTCCGCTCAGCCGTTTCAACTTCTGGCCGAGCAGCGGAACGGAGAGCAGCGTCAGGACAATGGGCCAGGTGAAGTTGAGCGGCTGGGCCTCCTGGCCCGGGAGGAGGGCATAGGCCTTGAAGAGGATGAGATAATAGGCGAACGGGTTGAAAAATCCGAGCAGCGCGGACGAAAGGATCCGCCGGGGCGCCGGCAGCCGGAGGCCGTCTGTTCCGCGGCT
>JAFGEX010000355.1 GCA_016931355.1 bacterium | reverse complement strand
GACGGACACGGCATGGACCGTCAGGGATTGCTGGATTTCTTCACGGTGTACCGGTCCGTGAAGAAAGGGGATGCGGGGACGGCGATCGGCAGGCACGGCATCGGAAAGCTTTCCATCGCAGCCATCCCGGAACAGACCGGATTTTCCGTGTTCACCTCCACGGGGAAGGAGGCCTGGCAGGCTTCCATGGGCTCGCTGCTCGCCGAGGAGCCGGTGCGTCTGGAGCGCGTGGAGCCGGTGCCGGATTCCTACACCCGGTTCGTGATCACGTTCAGGAAAGTCCGCTCCCTGGCCGAAACCATGAAGAAACTCAGGCAGGTGCTGTTCCAGTACGTCCGGTTCCTGCCGTTGAAGATCGAAATCTTCATGCCGGAGGATACCAAAGACCACATACCGGCAAGATGGGAGGTGATCCACGAGGAATGGGAGTCTGTGACGGAAGGTTTTTTCAAATCTTTCCATCGGGAGATCGGCGGCCGGCATTTCGAAGTGCAGATCTTTCTGGGTAACGGCGGCCACGAGATCTACCAGCACAGGGTTTTCATCACCCGGAAGTACAATCTGGTCTTTCATGACTTGAAAAAGGACTGGAGCATCCCTCACCTGTGCATACGTGTGGAAAGCCCGGATTTCGAACTGCCTTTCGGCAGGCATTGCCTGAGCAATGAGGAAATCCTGGGTCCCCTGGTCAGGATGATACGCCAGGACCTGCTGCCCGGATTTTTCGAAACCCTGGTCCGTTATTATCAGCGCAGCGATACGAAACTGCACATCGCGGAGATGGAGGCCCTTTCGATCGCCCTGTGCGGATTTCTGTCCGACGCGGCCTTTCCCTGGATGAATCTGGCCGTCTTTCAGCTGGCGGACAGGACCCGGATATCCCTGAACCGTCTCCGGGACTGGACTTCGATAACGGGGAGGATCTATCTCGCAGACGAGCAGTCCTCGGGGATGGATTACGCGTTTTTCAATGCGCCCGTGGTCAGTTCGGAGCAGGCTGGGAGCGGACTTACGGTGCTCAAGGAGAATTTCGCAAACGAAATGATCAATCTCAGCGCGTCCGACACGGTGATCGAGGCGCCCCCCGGATCCGTTCCGGAATTGAGCGACCAGGAGAAACGTTTTGAGCAGAACCTCGGCATCCATCCGAATGCGCGCAGAATTCAGCAGCGGGACGATGAGGACTCCGGGCCTGCACTGTCGGAGGCGGACATGCAGCGTCTCTCCGGAGTCGGTGCGGAGGTCAAAGAGGCTTTCCAGGAGGTGGGGAAACTGGTCTGGAAAGTCAATTACGTTGTGGAGAGGGACGGAAGGACGCCCTGCCGGAACCGGCGGTTTTTCATCAGGCAGAACCGGGTTGTTCTGAACCTCTATCATGAGGAGATCCGGAATCTTGTTGAATTGTCCGTAAAATCACCGTTCCTCGCCTCGTTGGCCGGACATTGGGCTGTCGCCATGTGCCTGGTCGAAAACCGGCAGATCCTGCCCCATCTGACTCCGGAAACAAGGGAGGATATGATGGTCGTGGACGGCATGTCGAAGCTGGACGGCGGCCCGCCCAGGAGGACCGGACGATTCGGCAGGCCCGGGGCTGAGGATGAGGAAGATACGGCGTTCTGGAATTTTGTCCGGAACAGCCGTTCCTGAATCTTTGTGCGGGCGTATTCCACTTGGATTGCCGCGCAGCCTTTGAGGGAATCGATGTATTTTTTTCACGACAACTCGAAGATTCCCCGGCCGTTCACCGCCGGGGAGCTTCAAAACACAAACAATTGAGGAAGCGGGGTGAACCATGAAGGAAAAAATAATGGAATACCTGACCCTGAACCGCGGCCTGGAAATCGACCTCGATGAAGGGTGGAGGAAAATCATATCCCGCCAGTTCGGAGGCAGCCCCGGCCGGGGAATGAAGGAGCTCATCCAGAACCTGATCGACAGCTATCCTGCGGATACGCCCTGGGAAAAAAGAAAGGGGGAAATACTCACAGGCTCCGACTGGATCAGGATCGTGGATCACGGGAGCGGGCTCGACCGGAACAAGCTCAGGCTTCTGGTCACCCTGGGCGGCACGGACAAGGACTCTGACCCGGACAAGATCGGCACGTTCGGAATGGGTTTTTTCAGCATCTTCAACCCGCGTCTGAAAACCCGGAGCGTGAAGGTGACCACGAAATGCGAGGACCGGATCGTCGAGCTCGGATTCGACGTCCGCGAGCCGGAAAAAATTCCGCATCTCACCTGCACGGTGAAGCAGGGGGAAATCCCCTTCAGCACCCGTATTGAGGTTCATTTCGGTTCGCCTGTTTCGGTGATGCGTTGCCTGGAGGCTGCGGAGGAAGCCCTGAAATATTATCCCTGCAACATCAGCATCAACGGGACTCCCTTCCAGTCCATCTGGGTCAAGGCCGGGAAATCCGGGGCGTTCGAGTTTTCGAGCGACGTGGTCCGTGGATTTGTGGAAAAGGCGGGTCTGTGGTCCGGCGTGAATCTTCTGTGCAAATACGAGCATCTCATGATGCTCTCGGTCAACGAGTTCCTGACGGGCGGCCGCGGCATGTCCCGCGACCTGGACGATCATGTCACGGACCGGATGCCCTTTCTTCCGGGCGTCCGGATCTATGTCAACTGCAATTCCCTGAACGTGACCATCAGCCGGGATTCTTTCTATCTCGATCACAGGTGGAGAAGCATGAAAACCGAGGTGAGCCGGCTGCTCATGGATTACCTGGAAAAGTTCCTGGCCTGGAACCGGGATCCTTCCTATGTTCTGGCCAATCAGTATATCTTCAGGAACGAGATCGGCGATTTTCTGAAGGGCAAGGGGAAGCAGCATCCGGCCGTGGCAGCGCTGGCCCGGGCGCAAATCTATTCCCTGGCCGGGAAAAGGGGAAAGGTGTCGCTTGAGGATATCCGCAAAAGTCTGAGCCCGGAAACCCCGCTTTTCTTTTCCACAACCCGGGTGAACATCCGGTGGGTGGGCGGCAACTT
>JAFGEX010000354.1 GCA_016931355.1 bacterium | reverse complement strand
CAACCGGATCCAGTGGCGGAATGGACAACTGGAAGGGGCCTGGGTCCCCCGGTATTTCGATTTTCCAGTAGTCGTACCCCTTTCGGATGCAGGCAACGGAAGCCTGCAGGTCCACGCGCTTTCCGGACGATTTATTGAAAACGGCGCTGCCATTCAAATCGATGCGGATCTCGAATTTCCGCCGATCGTTCCGGGTCCATCCATCATCCTGGATTTGCGCCAGCCCCTGACCCTGTCGCCGGGCGGGCTTTTTTCCGGGACCGAAGCCATTGCCGGCTCCATCGCCGCCATCCCCTGGGGCGCGAGCGGCCTGACGCTGAATCCCGGTATCCGTCCCGTTGTCTCGCTGTCCGGTGAATCCGGCGTGCAGCAGGCCGGCCTGGCATTCAACGGGTCCATCACCCTGCCTTCATGCAGCGGCCCGGGCGCGGTTGCATCCGGCAGCGGCGTTTATGATTTTATCGACGGCACGCTGCAAAGCGGACGGTTCACGTTTGCGGGAAACGCCGTCTTCTGTGTGCCGTCCGATCACCCGGTCTTTACCTTTCAGGCAAATTCAGGCGGAACCGTTTCCGCATCCGGCCTGGCCTTTGAAGACGGCGGCGGATCGCTCCTGTTTCAAAACGGCTCGCAGATCCCCTGCCATTTTTCAAAGGTCGGCCTCAGCCTGCCGTCCTGGTCGCTGGACAGCGGGGAGATCGGATTTCAGGGCCGGTTCGGACTCAACCTTTCAAGCTTTCACGGCGAGCCTGCGGATTTCCGCTGGGAAGCAACGTCTTTTGACGCGGGCGCTGCCGGCGGCGCGGATAACGTGTTCATGAATCTGCCGGATAATGCCCGCATCACAGACGGCATTCTGCAGGCCTCCGGAGAGACGGCTTCCACCCAGATCTGGTTCACGAACTTGATGCACAACTGCAGCGCGGTGTTTTCCGGCGATTACCGGATGCAGATCACGCCCCCCCGCATCATCGGGGGCCGGATCGACTTCGTCAGTGAAAACGGGATCATTGCCACATGCGACCAAGAGGGCATGCATTTCGGGGACGCCTTCGGCAGCGCGCTGGTGGCCGAAAACATCCTGCTCCCCAGCCTGGAGATCGGATATATTCCCCTGACCAATGAAATCCGCGGACGGTTGGATGTGCAGCAGGAGGGAGACCGGGTCCGCGTCACCACGCTCGGCGGACAGAAGGTACAGCTGATGCTGCCTGCATTCGCCGCAGGCGGCGATGTGCCTTCTGCGGACATTGCCCTGAACCTGGTCGTGGATCCCCGCACGGGCCGTGTGCATTCGGATCAGGATTTGAAAATCGATCCGGACCCCGACCTGGATCTGTCCAGCCAGGGATATCCATTCCTCATCCGTGAACTGATTTTCACCCGGGATCACCGGCTGACAGCGTCCCTATCGCCCATTCTCCCGCTTGCATTGCGGTCCGCAGCCCTGAAACTGGACTCCATTCCCCTCGCCGCGTCCGGACCCGGAACCTTTTCAAGAAATTACAACTTGTATCAGGCGGTGACGCCTCCGCTGGCCTCGGTCAGGCTGGGTGATTGCCTGCAGGTCAGCCTGGACGGCGTTCATTATTTGTCCTCTGAAAAACGTCTCCGAATCGCCGGAAATCTGCACAGCCCGTTTTTTCAGGACCAAACGGTTCATTTCGTCATGGAATGGACTCCGGCAGGCGCCGTGTTCCTCTTTCCCGGAGGCGGCGCTCCGGCCTTCACGATCGGGGCAGGCAGGCTGAGCCTGCTTGAGCAGAACGGGGGACCGGGACTCAGTATTTATGCTCCCATGGACGCAGCGGAGTTTCAGGTCTCCTTCGCTGCCCTGCTCTCCCTGTTTGAAACATTCGAACTGACCCTGCCCCTTGTCCGGATCGAGGGGAAACAGATCACCTTCGACATGGGCGATCAACCCCAGTCCACCCGTCTTTTCGGCGCGGATCTCGGCATCACGGGCGCGACCCCTGTCCTGAGTCCGGAAAACCAGCTCCGCCTGGCGCTGCAGGGAAGCATCCGTCTCTTCGGCGAGGTTCTGCCCTTCGACCGGTTCCAGGTCGGCACGGAGGGATCCATAGAGGACGGGCTCCTCTATACCCGTCCCGCAGGATCGGACCGGACAGCTCCCCTGTCCGCCGTCCGCCTGTCCACTGCGGGGGGACATCTGAGAATCGTGGGCAGGGTGATGCTTCCCGACCCTTTCGAGGGGAGCGAGGACTTCACTGTTCTCTTTACACCCAGCGGCGCGTGGAAGGATACAACCGGGATCAGTCAGCCCGTGCTCACGGTGGTGGGTTCGGAGGCACAGGGCGCAGCGACAAATTTGGGCAAGGACGACGATCAGTCGATCCTGGTCCCCATGAAGATCGCGGCTCTCACCATCGAGAATCAATCGTCCAGCAACAGCGCCTTTGACGGACAGATCGAACTCGTCGCCAACGCCTACTGGCCCAATCCGGCGCAGCCTGTGCTGTGGCAGACGCGGGCGACTCTTTCCGTCAATTCCGAAGGCCGCCGGATTGCATGGACCATTCCGGGTGTTCAGGCCGATACGCAGACACCGAACCCGGCGGAAATTCCCATCAACAACGTGCTGTTCAACAAGGCCAAGGACCTGACCGTCGAATGCGTGAACGATTCCTTTGCAGTCCTGTTTACGTCCGACTGCGGGATTCCGGGCGCGGGCATCTTCAAGGGACTCAACGCCGAGTTCAAGGAAAATAAAATCAGGAAGGATGCGTTTCAGCGCGGCCGTTTCGACGGCGCCGAATTCGATTTGTTGATTTTCCGCGTGCAGGTTTCGAACGTGAACTGGTTTTTCGGGAAAAACGGCCAGACGCGCGACATCGACATCAAGGACATCTCCTTCGACCCACAGAATGCCAATGTCCAGCCCCATGTCGTCAAGGCGACCAAATTCCTCAGTTTCAGCAACGCCATCCTGGACGGCGAATTCGTGTACCTGAGCGGCGGCATCGAGGAGTTCCGGTACGTCGAGACATCGGACAGGAACATCCTGTTCATCAAGAAGGCCCACCTGAGGATCCCGAACAAACTGTGGGCGGAGCTGGACCTTCTGGCCGACATCAAGGATGACCAGGATTTCCGGTTCCTCGTCGGCGGCACCTGCAACCTGGACGCTTTCAAGGGAGAGGAGGCGTTCGTCGGAGCGACCCTCGTCGGCCTGGCCGAGATGAAGGACGGCAGGCCCGGGTTCGGCGCCTTCTTTGCGGTCCACACCACGGACATCGCCGTGGCCCCGCCCATTCCCATCACCATGGACGGATTCGGAGCCGGATTCTTTGTGAACACGAACGACGAGGTGGACCGCATCATCCGCAGCCATCTGCAGATGGGCACGGACGGCATCGATAAGGATTTCGAAGCCATGCTGGGCAGCCTTCGCGGGGACAATCCGCGGAGTTATTTCAAGCTCATGATCTACGCGAAGATCAATTTCCCGGAAAGCGACGGCCTGTCCTGCCTCTCGCTATGGACCCTGGGCACGGACCGCGTCCGCGTGGACGTGAAGCTGACCGGCATCGGCAGCAAGCTGAAGTCCCTGAAGGATTTCATGGATTTCTACGGATCCGGCTTCATCGAGGCGGCCTGGAAACAGGACATGAGCGGATTCGATTACCTGGCGGGAATCGTCACCCTTTCCGCCACCCCCGTCGTGAATTATTACGCCAAAGACACCAAACTGGAGGACACATACGCCTCCAACAGCCTCATCACCTTCGATGTGGGCAAAGCCACGGTCAAGCTCATCATCGCGCCCTCCTCGTTCGCCCTCCACGGCCTCATTTCCGCAAAGACGCCTTTCTTCTACAATCTGATGGAAGCGGAGGTGGCGCTCAGCACGTACGGCTTCTTCATCCGGGGCAAATACGCCGTAGGCTTTGATCTCCTCATCGTGAGCGCAGAGGCGGGTCTGGAACTGGCCCTGTACGTGGACCATCCGCCGAACACGGATCTCTACGAATGGGGCGGATACGGAAACGCCTACATCCAGGCCGATGTTCTGGGCGGTTTCGTCGCGTCGGCCCGGGGAGACCTCTATCTCGGCATGTTCGCCGAAAACCTAAATTTCTACCTGTTCGGCACCGCGATACTCCAGGCTTCGGTTTTCGGCATTAAGTCGTCCACGGGCCTGTGGGCGAAGTGGGAAACCGGCGGCGGATTCGATGCCGGGTTCGGCGTGAACGAGGAGATGATGGCCAAGATCGAAACCTGCCGGGGCAAGGCCAATGAGATTTATTCCGCAGCGCTCAATGTCCAGGGTGCGGAAATCAATGTCACGGGCCTGGACCAGCTTTCCCAGAACATATACCAATTGGTTTCAAATTACAAAGACAGGCAGTTCCTGGATTGGAATCTGGCGGCCATGGGGTTTGCCGATCCGTATTTATCGAACGATTCGCAGGAAAAAGCCCATCTCGGTAAAATCAAAAATTTTTATAATGATTTCATCAACACCCTGGGACCCTTTCAGCGTTTTGCCCAGGTCTGGCTGTCTGACGATAAATACACCGCCCCTGTCCTGTGGGGCGAAAAGGCGGAACAGTTCAAAAGCGCTTTTGTGAATCAGCGGCTCACGGACATCGATCTGGCCCTGGAATCGCAGTTGGAGCAGGTCGAAATCAATCCGATCGAGCAGGCTTATCAGCAGCAAACGGCAACCATCGGAGGCACGAGCATCCCCTATGCGAAAATCGACGAGGCCAGACAGAGCGCCAACCGGGATCAGGTCGTTTTGTACGGGGAAAGGCTGCCCGCTCTTGAGCAGGACACCTGGAATCACATCCTGAAAATCCGGGCTGCACGCGACACCCTTTATGCCGCGCTTTCCACGGGAAGCGGCAATTCGCTCGGCAGCATTATGGGAAGCATCCAGAAGGGAAGGGAACCCGGAGGCCTGATGCTCCATATCGATGAGTTGGCGCTGGTTCAGGCGGCCAACAACTTTCTGCAAAACCAGGCGAACCAGTCCGGCACGCTTCTTCCCGGCGAGGCCCAGATCGATCAACTGGTCAACGATGAATGGCGCAGACTGAATTCCAGCCAGCGCAAATACTGCCATACCTGCCGCCTGTACGCCATTCAGGGGAAGAATTCCAATGCGGATTTGACGCTGGTGGAGTCCGTCACGGAGGCCGAATACAAAAATACGGCCAAGCAGATGTACCTGTACGCGCCATACGCCCTGTTGAATGCGTACAGCCATCAGGTCGGCAATATATACCGTTCTTATCATGACATCTGGAATGCGGGACAGGCCACATTCGATGAGGCGGCCGTGGACCTCACTGCAAAGACGGACGCCCTGTGGGACAAATACTACAGCCTTACGGAAAATTATTACCAACTCCTGAAAGATTTTCATGAGATGCGTCTGCAGGGCGCGGGCCGGACGACACTTCAGCAGAATGCCCTGTCCTTGTGGAGTCAGCTCGGTACCGAATTCCGGCATCCGAATCTCGTCATCCAGGTTGCAGTTCAGCAGCCCCCTTCGGCCCATTTCAATTACCTGAGCGCATCCTTCAGTTCCAACACTTACATCGGGGGCACCACTTTTTCATCCGCCAAGAAACTGGACTGGGCGGAGACACAGGTCGGATTCGGAAACGGATACCAGTCCATCGGAAAATTGAGCCCCTACCGCCGGCATGTGTTCATCCATCCGGACATCAATTCCCCGGATGTCAGCGTTGAGGGCATTGCGTACGAAACCGTGCTTTTCGGAAATGAAGAAGCAACGGAAACCATGGGCATCAGGATCCGCAATGCGGCCGGACAACTCGTACAATGGCCTCAAACCTATACCCTAAATTTCCGGCTTCCCGCCGGAACGATCGGTGCGACCGAAACCGGATCGAATAACATCACCTCGATTGAGACCGCACCGGATTTTGATCTCACGGTGCATCTGCCGGATGTCCACACCATGGACCTGTTCTCAAGATACATTTCAGGGGAAATCAATACCCTGCGCCTCGCCTGGATGGTTCCCGCGGACATGCCCGAAAGAATTTCAAAATATCAGGTCAGGTTCAAACGTCCCTCATCCGCCGACTTCCTAACGCCCTGGCTCATGACCGGCGTACGCATCTCCAAGGACCGGTTTTATGCGGACGATCCTTCGATTCAGGGAGAACTCGATGCATCCGCTCTTTTCGAGGGAACCTTGACCCATCTGCAATTTACGGCAGCGGGAGAATATGTTCTCAGGCTCGAGGCGCTGGACCTGAAAGACCGGATCCTGCAGACCGGTGAAATCCGTCTTCTGGTGGACAAGAGCCCGCCTGTGTGGCAGACCGCGGCCGTCGAGATCCAGGAGGACAGGGCGCAGTGGAAATGCCGGGCAGCGATACCGGCCGCAACGGATCAAAATTCCTATATCACCGACTTCCCTGTAAACGGTTACGAGGCCAGGATCATTCCGGAGGGGGTGCCTCCGGATTCGGCGGGATGGAATTCCATCGAAAACCTGGACGTGACAAACGATGCGGACGGCCATCCGGCCTTTATCAATCTCGGCAGCCTGCCCTATCGGAAATCATTGGACATCGCCTTCAGGGTGAAAAACCGCTTTTGGGACTCAGGATATTCGAATGTCCTGACCCGGCACATCGACCGGCTCGCGGAGACCCAGAATCCGCTTCAGGCTGAATTTCAGTTCGTCCGCATGGACGAAGACACCAACATCGTGTTCCGCGTCACCCGTACGCCCGCAGATGCGCTCTCGGGTGTGGACCGGTTTACGGCAGGCGTGTACAGGGAGGAAAGCGCCCTTGTGAACGGATTATATTTCACCGGAACGGTCATGCCCTGGAAACCTGAAGAAGTCGCCGAAGACCGGTTCGTGGTCCTGCCGACCGGATCCTGGCGCGATGATGTTTACGGGGCCCTGCGCTTTGTGGTCTCCACGTGGGACCGGTCCGGAAACCATACGGCCTGTCCGTACATGTGGACGCGGCTCCCGCCCAGACCTCCATCCGATTTCCGGGCGTGGATGGCCTCCGGGCGCGTCGTGGTTGCCGGGACGTTCGATGAAAAGATGGTGCAGGATCATGTTCAATCCCTGTTGATCACAGTAATCCATCATACGGACAGCCTCTCTTTCGAAATGGACTGCCGGGACGTTGGAGGCAGCTTGTGGTACGCCATTCCCAAGTTGACCTCCTATGAGCGTTCCTGGAATGTGTCCTCCCTGATCCCGGGAGGCGCGCAGGCACAACTGCAGGTGATCTGCAGGGCCAAGCAGTGGAATCCCCACCAGCAGCGGTATCAATACGCGACGGCCGTCGCGGAAGAAGTCATGACCTATCCCTCCATGTTCACCACGGTCCTCACCGGAGAGGACGGCAACCTGATGATTCCTTTTGAGAACGAAGGATTCGGAGGACAGCGCCAGGTGGATTATTACGCGGCGTTGGGCCGCATCCAGGGAGGCAGCCCGGTTTTCGATTTGCGCGCATTCCCCTCGCAGGCCGATTTCCGCGGCGTGCAGGTCTCTCCGGGCGCCCGGCTGGCGCTTCCCGTTCAGGCCAATGACTGCTGGCCGCGCACCCTTGTCGCCGTGAAGGCGGTGGACCTCTCCGGGAAAAACTGCCAGACCCAGCAGGAAGTGGCCCTCGTCCCCGGCGCGCCATGGTTGAACGTTTCCCCGTACATCGAAAAACAATTTGAGGGGGTTTCATCGGCTGTCAACATCGCCACGGGACAGGAGACCGTCCAGACGCATTACCAATACTCCCTGGTCATCCCGCCGCAGGCACTCGACCGAAT
>JAFGEX010000353.1 GCA_016931355.1 bacterium | reverse complement strand
TATTCCCCGCCGGACCGGATGATCTGTTCTCCGGAATATTCGTTGAACAAAAAACTCCTCGGCCTGTCCAGCTCCTTGAACCGCTCGAAATCCCCGTGCGAGATGAGGGGCTGCGCGAAGAGTTGCAGGGACAGGCGCGGCGTAAAAGTCCAATCCAGGCGGAAATGGGCCGCTGTTTCCGTCTGTTTCATGGATCCGAATACATACCTGGCGCCGCCGGTCTTCACGGCTGTGGGATCCTCGAAACGGTCAATCCATTGCACAGGCTCGTCGTTCAGTTCCAGGGAGGGGCCGATGGAAAGCGAAAGGTTGGGCCTGGCCTTCCATTCCACCTCCGCGCTGATCCCTCGGAACCAGTTGTCCCTGCTGTTCCAGTAGCTCGACTGGGACAATTCGAACACCAGCGCCTTGCGGTTGTCCGTTTCGAACTCCGTGTCCAGCTCCCAACCCGGCGGATTCAGCGTGGAAGGCCCTCCCCGGGTGCGGAATGTATTGATCGTCCGGGGATTATAGGCGTAAACCAGGGTGAATCCCATGTAATTCCGGAACAGGCAGGAGCCCTTCCCGAATACGCCACGCCAGACCGAGTTCCCCCCGAAGTCCAGGCTCTGGAACACCGCGCCGATCAGAAACGCCTCCCTGAAAATCCTCCCGGGCCTGGTCCATTTGTACCCCCCGCCGATATGCCCGTTGACGACATCCGCACGGTACAGAAAGCCCATGTCGTTCACGTCGAATCCGGGGCTGAGGAATCCCCATGCGGAATTGAACAGGACGTTTCCCTTTTGTTTGTTGAGGGTGAAGCGTCCGGCCATACCCGACAGTGAAGCGGCCGTGCTGTCCAAATCCAGATGATCCGCATCGTCGCGCTGAAAGTAATGACGTGAATTACGCATCAGGGTTGTGATGCAGGCCGGAGTCCCGGAAACGCGCGACGCTCCCATCCATCCCGCCAGAACCCAGGTTCTGGAGGTATCGAGGAATGTCCATCCGTCGATCCCGAAAGTCATAGCATCTCCGTTGATGTCCGCGCGGAGCCGGTTATCGTCAAAACGCCTGGCTGCCAGAGTCGAAATAACGCCGATGCCGCGGAGCGCATTTGAAATTTCCTTCTGGGCCCGGAAAACGCCGTAATACGAGAGCGGTTCGACATCGGAACGGATCGTTCCGCCGTCTGAGGAGAATCGGCCGGTTTCCCGTCTGGTGAGGGCGTGAACGGTCCCGATATTCCAGGCGCCTGCCAGTTTACCCGTCACTTTGGCTGCGCCGAGTATATGCGCGCCCTCCGGAACATCCGAAAAGTCCGCATCAGGCCCGGATCCCTGCGGCGGCCTTCCAATCCTGCGCGTATAAAAAAAAGTTGGATTCGACCAGTTGAATCCCCAGTAATCGTTTACCCCGCCACGGCCGAATGTATAGGTCGATGCTCCCTCGAGGAAAAAGGGACGTTTCTCCTGGAAATAGGTCTCCACGTCGCTCAGGTTGACCACAGCCGGATCCACCTCAACCTGCCCGTAATCGGGATTGACGGTCAGATCCAGGGTGAGGTTCTGGCTCAATCCCATTTTCACATCCACGCCGGCATCCGGCCTGTAGCGCGAACCGTCGCGGAAAGGATCGCCCGGATCCGGATGCGTATACTCCGCCTTGATCCTCGAATAGGGCAGCACTTCCATATGCATGGGCGATTGAATGCCTTCGATTCCGATGAGATCCGGAAACCGGGACACGAAGCCGCTGGAGGACTTGGGCGTATAGACCAGGTAGGATTCCTCGTTCTTCCTGCCGATCTCGCGAAGGCAATTCACGCCCCACACCATTTTTTCCGCCTCTCTGAACCGGAGCTGGGAGAAGGGGATGCGCATTTCAATGGACCAGCCCGAACCGTCCCGGAATGCCCGGCCCTCCCACACGCCGTCCCAGGAATCATCCATCCAGTCGTCGTTGTAGAGGATCCCGTCATAAAGCGTTCCCCCCGCGCTCACGCCGAAATAGAACGCGCTGCGCCTGTCATAATAGGAATCGAATGCGACGGCGAACCAGTCCGTAGTCATGTCCACATCCTTGCGGCCGAGCCTGGCCAAGATGGAATCCGGGGCCGAGTCAAGGAGCAGCACGCCCGCATAGAGTGCCTCGTCGTCGTACGCGATGCGCAGCACGGTTTCCTCGCTTGCCGGCGCGCCTTCTTTCGGCTCCAGTTGAAGAAATCCGGATGTGGGAGGCGCTTCAGACCAGACTGGTTCATCCAGCACGCCGTCGATTATCATTTTCCCTTCGACGCGGACGGCCCGGACCGGATCGCGGGCCTGCAGACGGAAGGCGGCGGCGAGGAAGAGGATTGAAGCCAGACAGACAGACAATATTTTCTTCATGGGAGCTCCGGATGTGGGTTGAAACGGATGGCCATTCCATTATTTGACGTGCGGGTGGAGGGAGAGTTGCACCAAATAGCGAAGTCCATGTAAAAAAACCTGTCCCTGCCCGCAAGCAGGTCGTTATGAGACTGAGGATAAGCGCTTGACATCGATCAAACGGATTCTATCTTGCATCTGACGGCGAGCGCATTCCCCTTAGGCTTGCCGCGGGGAGAAGCGAGCGAATCCAAATGTCTTTTTCCTTACCGATCGAAGATTCCCCGGCAGTTCGCTGCCGGGGAGCTTCAATCCGTCCGAAAAAGCCTCCGCCGCCGCGAATCATTTCCCGGAGCCTTTCCGAACACATGAAAATAAGGTTGAATTGCATTCAGCACTTGATTTGAAAAAAAATATTTTGTATAATTCACTGTGCGCCGTTCATTCAGGCGCGTATTCTTTCCCCCTTTCCATCACTCCAATCAAAGGAAGGCTTCAAGATGCCAGAAAAAAAACAAGTGATGACCAAGTCGCAGCTGGTTTCCGAGTTGGCGGGAAAGCTCGGCATGACCAAGAAGGATGTTGCAGGCTTCTTGGAGTTGCTGGTCAATACCGCTTTCAAGGAAGCCAAAAGGAAGGGCGAATTCACCCTGCCCGGCCTCGGCAAACTGGTGAAGGTTGCAAGGAAGGCCCGCATGGGCCGCAATCCGGCCACCGGCGCGACGATCCGGATCCCTGCGAAAACCGTATTGAAATTCCGCATCGCCAAGACCGCCAAGGACGCAGTGCTGGGTGCGAAGTAAGGAATCAGGATTTTCTTTTAAGCCCCCCGTCAGGATCCGGGGGGCTTTTTTTATCCCCGGCGCCCGGGAAAAATCCCGGCTCATCAGCAGATTGAATCTGACAGCGAGCGCATTACCCTTCGGCTTGCCGCAGGGTAAGAGAGCGCATCGTCATGTCTTTTTCTTGACAGCTCGAAGATTCCCCGGCAGCGCGCTGCCGGGGAGCTTCAATACCCTGGCTGCAGGCTGCCGCAGGACGGAATGATACGGACGTAAAACCTTGCCTCTCTGCGGATCCTGCTTCAGGCCGCGGAGGACACGCCCCAGGACAGATTTGAAAGGAACTTTCCCTTGTCAGCTACAGGCCGCAATGGAATCGCCTGCGGAGGCAACTGGATCATCGACCGCGTCAAGCTCATCGACCATTATCCGGCCGAAGAATCCGTGGCCGGCATACTGGACGAAACCATGGGAGGCGGCGGATGCGGACACAACATGACCCTGAATCTCGCCAAACTGGATCCGGATCTTCCCGTGACTGCCGCAGGACTGATCGGTGAAGATCCGGACGGCGATTGGATACTCCGGGAATGCGCCGGTCATCCGAACATCCGCACGGAACAGTTGAAACGCACTGCTTCGGCAAAAACATCCTATACGGATGTTTTCAGCGTCCTGCACACGGGCAGGCGCACCTTTTTCCATGACCGGGGCGCCAACCGGCTGTTCGGCCCGGAGTCCGTGGACATCCGGAAAATCGACGCAGCGATCTTCCACTTGGGGTATCTCCTTCTTCTGGATGAAATGGACAGGCCGGATCCAGCGTACGGACGCGTCAGCGCCCGTTTTCTGAAAAGCCTGCAGGAGCAGGGGATCCGCACATCCATCGACCTGGTTTCCGCGGATGTTCCGGATTTTGCGGATATCGTCCTGCCCGCATTGAAATACACTGATTATTGCATCATCAACGACTACGAATCCGAAAGATTGACCGGTATGCCTGTGCGGCGGGACGGCAGGCCTTGCCTGGAAAACCTGGCATCCTGCGCATCGCGGATATTGGACGACGGCGTACGGGAACTGGCGGTCATCCATTTCCCGGAAGGAGCCTTCGCAGCGGCCCGCTCCGGCGAAACCCGGTACCAGCCTTCTTTGGATCTGCCTCCGGATTTCATCAGGGGAAGCACGGGCGCCGGAGACTCCTTTTGCGCCGGCATGCTGTACGGACTGCATGAAGGATGGCGGCTGGAAGCCTGCCTGGAACTCGCCGTATGCGCAGGCGGCCGGAACCTGCAGGATCTCACAACGACCGGATCCATCACGCACTGGCAGGAAACCCTGAAACTGAGAAACCGTTTTCCGTACCGTCGCATCTGATCCGGCCGTCGGTACGGGCTTCAAAGACAACACCCAAAGAGGAAATCCCATGCCTCTGGTATCCCTGAAAAACGTTTTAAAGCCCGCGTTCGAGAACGCCTATGCCGTGGGCTCCTTCAACGTGATCAACTTCGAATTCCTCGAAGCGATACTGGAAACCGCGGAATCGAAAAAATCGCCGGTGATCATCAGCATTGCGGAGGCCCATTTCCGGTTCATCAAACCTGAAAACATCTGCCCCTCGCTCACGGCCATGGCCGGACGGTCCGGCGTGCCGGTCGTGCTCAACCTGGATCACGGCATGAGCCTTCCGGTCGTGTCGCGCGCCATACGCAACGGATTCACCTCCGCCATGTTCGACGGATCGAAACTGGATTACCCCGAGAATTTGCGGAAAACACACGAGGTTGTGGAAGCCTGCAGGCCGGCAGGCGTTTCCGTGGAGGCAGAACTGGGATCCGTAGGGGGCAATGAAACGGGCGGGATGGAGGCAGAGGCAAATCCGGACCTGTTCACGGATCCGGAACAGGCCTCTGCATTCGTCCGGGAGACAGGGATAGACGCACTTGCTGTGGCCATCGGAAACGTGCACGGAAATTATAAGGGTGAACCGAAACTCGATTTCAAGCGCCTGGAACGCATCCGCGACAGAACCCGCATCCCCCTGGTGCTTCATGGCGGCTCCGGAATTTCAGACGCCGATTTCAGGAAAGCCATCCGGCTCGGCATCGCGAAGATCAACTTTTTTACCGGCATGTCCCAGGCCGCATTGTCCGCCATCCGGGATCGGGCGGATTCGCTCGGCGCAGCGTATCACGACTTCCCGCTGCTCATGCAGGAAGTCAAGAAAAGGGTGGCTGAAACCGTAGCGCATCAGATGGACGTGTTCGGGAGCGCGGGCAAGGCGTGATCCTGCAATGCGGGGCTATCCGATCACAGCCCTGTCCAGCCTCCGGTTTGTCTTCAAACTGCCACGCACTTTTTAAAACACCCTTTAAAACTGCCACGCACTTTTAAAAGTGGGTGGCCGTTTTGACCCTACCTGGAAAAAGCAAGTTTTTCCCTGTCGCCGTGTTTCACCATGGAATGCCGTGTACGGCCGGACATCATTTTTTGCAACAGGAGATCCCGAATGAAACGTTCAATGTTTTTTGTTTTTCAGCTTCTCCTTCTGCTCTCAATAAACGCATGGAGCCAGGCCCCCACCCAGACCGGCAGGGCCGGCGTCCCGGGAATCACCATCACAGGAAAAATACTTGACGCAACGAACGGCAATCCGCTCGAATACGCGACCGTGCTCGTCTATTCCCTGGCCGACGGCAGGCAGGTCACCGGCGGCGTGACGGATCAGAAAGGTATTTTCTCCCTGGCGGATGTCTTTCCCGGCCGCTTCCGCATGGTCTTCCAGTACATGGGATACAGGCCCGACACGCTGCAGAACGCCGCTCCAACGCGCGATTCGCGCATCCTGGACATCGGTGTCATCCGTCTAAAGCCGACCGTTCTGCCCGGCGAGGGCGTGGAGGTTCAGGCGGACCGTCCGGAATTCGAATACCGCATCGACAAACGGGTGATCAATGTCGGCCAGCAGCAAACGGCCCTGTCGGGAACGGCCGTGGATGTGCTTGAAAACGTACCGTCCGTTACCGTGGATGTGGAGGGAAACGTACAGCTGCGCGGAAGCTCCAATTTCACCGTGCTGATCGACCACCGGCCGACGCCTCTCGAATCCAACGACGCCCTGCAACAGATGCCTGCAAGCATCATTGACCAGATCGAGATCATTACGAATCCCTCGGCCAAATACGAACCGGACGGTACTGCCGGCATCATCAACCTCATCACGAAAAAGACAAAAAAGAGCGGTACGACGGGCATCTTCAACGCAAACCTCGGATTGGATGACATGGAAAACCGCTACGGCGGGGATTTCCTGGTGAATGTCCGCACTTCTAAAATGAACCTGTTTCTGGGCGCGGATTACAACAAGCGCCTGTTCCCCGGATCATCGCAGGTGGATCACCGCGAATTCCGGAATGACTCGACTTTTTTCCGGTATTCCACGGGCGACGCATCCCGCGGAGGCAAGCGTTACGGGATAAGGGGCGGAGCGGATTACAGCGTTTCGGACAGGGATTTGTTCAGCGTCGGTCTCAGGGCCGGCGGGCGGTCCTTCAGCGGTAGCACGGAAACCCGGTACGACGAATGGACGGAACCGGGGACAGGCCATCTTCTGTACCGCAGCGAGGATGCGATGGACCGTGGCGGGGATTTCGTGCAAGTGAACTTCGACTACAAGCACGATTTTGCGCAAAAAGGCCATGAACTGCTGGCGCAGATCATCCTGGAAAAGGAGACAGGGGACGAAGAGGAAACCAATGTCCTCTACACGGACAGCCTGTCACAGGGTCAGAAGATGACGGAAGGAGGGCCGGAGAAAGACCTGCGAATCAAACTGGACTACACCCTGCCCCTGGGCGGGGATGAAAAGCTGGAGGCTGGATGGCAATCCCGGATGGGAGAACAGGAAGAATCACTCGAAAGGTTCGATTTCAATCCCCAATCCGGGCTTTACGAATTCCAGAGCCTGTACAGCCACGACGTGGATTATTCACGCACCATCCATTCCCTCTACGGCATCTACGCGAACGGCATCGGCGATCTCGGTTTTCAGGCTGGACTGAGGGGCGAATACACGGGCCGGAACATTCAGGTCAAAAATACGGCGGAGACTTTTACGATAGACCGCTGGGACGTCTTTCCCACCGGGCATGTTTCGTATGCCTTTACGGAGGGAAGACAGGCCATGGCCAGCTACACGCGGCGCATCCAGCGTCCCAGGGATTGGAACCTCGAGCCTTTCGAAACCTGGATGGATGCGTACAATGTCCGGCGCGGCAATCCGGATCTCAAGCCCGAACTCATTGACTCCTACGAGGCGGCATTCCAGTCCCGGATCGGACAGAACCTTTTCTCGGTCGAGGCCTATTACCGGGTCACGCATGACAGGATCGATAGGGTGCGTTCGGTTTACGCGCCGCGCGTGACCCTGAACACGATCGAAAACACGGGAAAGGACTACGCACTGGGCAGCGAAATCATGCTGAACGTCAGCCCCTGGAAATCCTGGAACATCAATCTCATGGGAAACCTGTACCAGTACCGCGTGAAAGGCGTGCTTTTCGGGGAAGCATTCGAAAGGGAGAGCTTCAACTGGTCCATCCGGTCGAACAACACGCTGCGCATCGGCCCCGGTACGCGTTTGCAGGTGGCAGGCATGTTCAACAGCGCTTCGGTTTCCTCCCAGGGCAGGCGGGAGAAGAATTTCATGATGAATCTCGGACTGCGGCAGGAATTCTTCGACAGGACGCTCTCCGCAACGCTGCAGGTCAGGGACGCCTTCAGGACCGGCGTTTACGAATCCACAACCGAGGGCCCCGGCTTCCTGACCTGGAGCCGGGGGAAGAGGCAGGCGCCGGTGTACACCCTGACTGTGACCTACAATTTCCACAACTACAAGAACGACCGCAGGGAGGAAAACGGGAACGGCGAGGAAAACGGATACGGCGAGGAGTACGGGGAAGGATATTGACGCGCTGCTTCATCGATCTGCAAGGATCATCAGCAGGATCGTCCGGATTTTCCCGGTGCCGCACCCCAAAAAGGCAACCCTTTTTTAAAAAAGGTTGCCTTTTGCTTTATCCGGCCTCAGGAGGATAATCCGGGATTTCCCGATGCAGGGCTGTTTTTACGGTGGACCCGTTTCGTCGATGGAACGTCAAAACACATCACGGAAAGTCAGCCGGAAGATTGGACTTGTTTGATAATCCATTTTCTTTGTATTTTATCCCGATCATCGTCTATATCGTAAAAGCGAACGGTCATTCTAACCTGCGAATGCCCCATTGAAACAAGGAAGGCCTCATGAAACAAATTTCCCTTATTCTCCTGCTTGCCGCCGCATGCGCAGGCGCGGCGGACCTCCCCTTTCACCGCGGCGTGAACCTGACCGGCTGGTTCCAGACCTCCGGAGCCAGGCAGATCCAGTTCACGTAGTTCACCCGGCAGGATTTCGTCAACATCAAGAGCCTGGGATGCGACGTGATCCGGCTCCCCATCAACCTGCACGCCATGACGGGCGGCGCGCCGGACTACACCCTGGACCCGCTGTTCCTCTATTTCCTCGACCAGGCAGTGGACTGGGCCGAAGAGCTCGAAATCCACCTTCTCCTGGACAATCACACCTTCGATCCGGCCCTCAATACTGATCCGGACATCGGCGACATTCTGGTGCCGGTCTGGACGCAGATGGCATTGCATTTCAAGGACCGTTCGAATTTAGTCTATTACGAAATACTGAATGAACCGCACGGCATTTCAGACGCATCCTGGAACGCCATCCAGAAAAGGGTCATTGAGGCGATACGGCTCGTGGATCAGAAACACACCCTGGTCATCGGACCTGCCGGATGGAACAGCTACAACAACCTGGCAGCCATGCCGCCGTACGAGGACGGCAACCTGATCTACACCTTCCATTTTTACGATCCCTTCCTTTTCACGCATCAGGGCGCAAGCTGGACGGATCCGCCCATGACACCGCTTGCCGGCGTGCCGTTCCCCTACGAGGCGGCCCGCATGCCCGCCTGTCCGGCGGCCCTGAAGGGGACCTGGATTGAGGGCAGTCTCAACAACAGCTACAAGACAGACGGCACGGTTGCCCGTGTCAAGTCATTGATCGACATTGCGGCGCGTTTCGCAACCACGCGGAATGTGAAGCTGTTCTGCGGCGAATTCGGCGTGTACATCCCGAACAGCCCGGCAGAGGACCGCGTGTTCTGGTACGACGCAGTACAGGACTACCTGGAGGAAAAGGAAATCGCCTGGACGATCTGGGATTATACCGGAGGATTCGGGCTGTTCGAGCCCGGCACAGGGGAACTATTCGACTACGACCTGAACGTCCCTTTGCTGGAAGCCCTGGATCTGAACGTGCCGGAACAGAAAACCTTCGAATCACGGCCGGACAGCGCAGGTTTCACATTATATGACGATTACATCGGTCCCGGCATCTTTCAGTCCAGCTACTCGGACGGAAGCATCATCGATTTCTATTCGGAAACCGGTCCGGCCCTGGGCCGGACCTGCATCCACTGGGCGGACGCGCCCCAGTACAGGAACATCGGATTCGCATTCAAGCCCAGGAGGGACCTTTCCCTTCTCGCGGATGAAGGATACGCAATAGACTTCTGGGTTCGAGGGGATACTCCGGATTCCCGTTTCGATATCCGTTTCATTGACACCAAAACCGAAGATCCGGATGACCATCCCTGGCGCATGCGCATGACCATTGATGAAAACCTTGCATCCTGGGACGATTCGTGGTATCATCTTCAAATCCCCCTGGAGGATTTCACGGAGCACGGCTCCTGGGACAACAACGCCTGGTTCAACCCGCAGGGTCTTTTCGACTGGGCAGCCGTGGACCGGTTCGAAATCGTTGCCGAGCATCAGGACTTTGGCGGCAACCAATTCTGGTTCGACCAGATCCGCGTCGTGGATCCGGCTGTAGTGGGGATCGGCGAAATTGCATCCCGGATTCCGGAGAGCACCGGGCCGGGACGGAATTATCCGAATCCGTTCAATCCGGAAACGATCATCCCGTACAGGCTGGACCGGCCTTCCAGAATCGAAATGTTCATCTACAACGCGGCAGGCAGGAAAGTCCGAACACTGTTGGATGAAGAAGCGTCTGCCGGAAATCACACGGCTTTATGGGACGGGACGAGCGATTCGGGCGATGCCATGCCGAGCGGCGTTTATTTCTGCAGAATGGCGGTACAGGGCCTGACGCGCATGCGGAAAATGCTGCTCCTGAGGTAAACGGCGATCCCGCCCAGAATCAATAAAAATGCGTGGCAGTCTTTGATCGCCCGGGGCTGTGAAGCCCCGGGCGATCGATCATTAAAAATGCATGGCAGTTTTTGGCCACGGCAGGGGGTATGGACCCCGGGGCCGGTGCCTCACCTGAGCAGCATCATCTTGATGCTGCTCCTCGATGATCCGGATTCCAGGATGCAGAAATACACGCCGCTCGCCAGTCCGGACGCGTCCAAGCGCACCGTATGAATCCCTGCTTCCTGAGCTTCATCGGCCAGCAATTCCATCAACCGGCCGGCAGTATTGACCAGCACAAGCCGCACATGTCCGGCGGCCGGGATCTCGTAGGATATTTCCGTAGCCGGATTGAACGGATTGGGCGTATTCTGATGAAGCCGGAATCCGGAAGGCGCGGGAGCGTCCTTCTCAACCGAAGTCTGATCGCGGTACAGGGCCCAATCCACGGCCGCATGCCACAATTTCCAGCCGTCCTCGGTAAAATAGAAGGTCCCCATGTCGTTGAAACCGGCAAAGTACCGCCGTCCCGCAGCGATGGTCGAATCTGCGAGCATCGCACCCTGTTCATAGGCGAAAATGGCGCCGTACACCGGCCACGGCGGATCTTCGTCCTCCTGCAAATAGGAGGCGATCAGGTATCCCTCCGGACCCGGCCTGCCCTGTCCGCTCTGAATCTCGAAATCGTCGAAAACCTGCACCTCCCCTGTCAGACCTGCTGCCAGGAAATGCCCCTCCGATTCGATC
>JAFGEX010000352.1 GCA_016931355.1 bacterium | reverse complement strand
TGAGCAGGATGCGAAGCCCCTTCCCGCCCTTACCGGGCCCGGCGTCCACAGCTCTTTTGAACCTCCCCGCCGCAGGCGGCTGGGAATCTTCGATCTGCAGGGAAAAAGACATTTGGTTTCGCCCGCTTACCCCGCGGCAAGCCTAAAGGGGAATGCGCCCGCCGGCCCATTCAGCCTCTTCGCCATTCTCTCGCGCGGATGAAAACCGTCCGGATCAAAAACCGTTGGGACATCCTGCCGTAAAGGCGGCGACTTTTACCCGCAGGCCCCGCGGTATCTACAGTCTGGAAAATGCTTTTCTCATCCCGCTTGAAACTCGGCACAGAACCCGGCCCTCTTTCTCATAAAGGATCAGGCCTTCAAGCCCCGGATGGGATTCCAACAGCTGCATGCCTTTCTCCGGTCCGAGCACAAAAACAGCAGTGGCGTAGGCATCCGCCTGCATGGCCAGGTCCGCGGTCACCGTGACGCTGATGCAGCCGTTCGCGGGATATCCGGTTTGGGGATCCAAAATGTGATGACAGCGCATCCGGCCGTGCATGAAGAAGCGTTCGTAATCGCCCGACGTCGCAACGGCGCAGCCGTCCAGACTGAGCACGCCGAAAAGGCTGTTCTCATCAGGCCGCGGATGCCTCACGCCGATGCGCCATTGCCGGTTCACCGGATGGGATCCGAATATCCGGAGATCCCCTCCCCCGTCCACGATGCCGGCGCGTACACCGGAATCCATCAGGGATTGAACGCCCGCATCCACAACATATCCCTTGGCGATGCCGCCCGGATCTATTTTCATGCCGGGCCGCGTCAGCCGCACCCTGCCGTCTCCTACCTGTATCATCCGGTAATCCACCTTGTCCAGAACTGCCGCGATGTCCGTCGAATCAGGTTTCTGAGGATGATCCGTGTAGAATCCCCAGAGGTCCTGAACCGGACCGATGGTGACGTCAAAGGCGCCGCCGGACCGTTCGGACACCTCAAGCGCCGTGCGCAGGATTACGAGCACCGTATCGGAAACAGGGCAGGCTTCCTCGCCCGAATGCCTGGAGAGCCGGGCCATCTCGCTGGAATCGGCCTGTGCGGAAACCCTGGATTCGAGCACGGACATGCGGCCGAAGGCCCGGTGAACTGCGGATGCGGCCTCCTCGCGGGAAAGTCCTGCATCGTACACGGCGATGCGCACGGCCGTGTCCATGAGGAAACGCGTCTCCTCGTAAGGCCCCTGAAAACCGGTTTTCCGGCAGGAGAGGAACGCGGCGGACAGGCAGAACGATAAAAAAAACCTTTTCATCAGGCGCTCCGCACCAGGCCGTCAAGGGTCAAACGCTCCAATGCGGTGCGGAAAGGGGAGTCCGGAAACGTCCGGATCTCCGCCAGGGTCTGGTCCGCGAACCGGGCAGCCTGTTCCTGGGACTTCTCAACGCCACCGTGATCCAGCACATAGGACCGCAGCCATTCCGCATCCCGGGCGGATCCACTCCGGATGATTTCCTCCATGCGCAAACGAGCGTTTCCGCCGCCGCTCTCCAGGGCATGGATCAGGGGCAGGGTTAAAAAACCGTTTTTCAGATCCTGGCCCGGGCTCTTGCCCATATCCGAATTCACGCCGATGAAGTCGAGAATGTCGTCGCGGATCTGATAGGCCATGCCGAAGGCGTACCCCGCCCGGCGCAGCCTGCCCCCGGCCGACGAATTGATCGTACCGGGCATACCCCCGAACTCAAAGGCCAGTTGAAAAAGACTGGCTGTTTTTTCACCGATATTGTCCAGGCATTCCTGCGCCGAGATCCACCGGCCCCTGGAAAAGACCGCATGGCGCAGCTCACCACGGGTCATGATCCGCACACAGTCCGAAACCTTCCGGATCACTTCGTCCCCGGCCTCCAGACTGAGGGACAGCACCTTGGCCATGAGGAAATCACCTGTCAGGACCGCGATCTGATTCCCTTCGCTGACATTCAGGGTTTCGGAACCGCGCCGCAGGTCCGAACCGTCCACGACATCATCATGAATGATGCTGATCAGATGGAGAAGTTCGAGGATGAGGGCCATCCGGATCCGGGCGGGATGGCTGGAGCCGGACATCCCCTGGCAGAGGAACATCATGAGGGGCCTGAGCCGCTTTCCCCTGATCCCGCGCAATTTCCCCAGAACCGGATCAATATCCGGAATATCCTCTGAAAGCTGCCCGAGGTAAAGCGACTCGAAATCCGCCATGTCTTGGAGCACCAGACCGGCGGCTTCCCGGATGAAGAGGTTGAAATCGGATTTCATGGGAGTTCACGCGTACGGCCGCAAGGAGAATGAACGCCTATAGTCAAAAGGGCGGGATGGACCCGCCCTTCGCATATCCATTCACTCGGCATGGATGACACCGGTTCAAAAAAAACGCATCCGGTCTTACTTCTTCTGAAAGGCTGCAACTGCTTCTTCGATTTTGTTGTAGGTCTCGAAAATCGTGACGAGCTTCGTGATGAGGAACAGGCTCTTGACCTTCTCGGTGACGCCGGACAACTTGAGGTCGCCCTTGGCGTTACGCAGCGACGTGAGGCATCCCATCAGCGTGCCCAGCCCCGTGCTGTTCATCCAGCTCACGCCGGAGAGATTGATGACGATTTTCAGCCTGTTCTGCCCGATGAGATCCTTGACCTTGTCGTGCAGGGCCATGGTTTCAGGCCCGCCCATGAGTTTTCCCTTCACGTTCAACACGGAAACTTCATTGTATTCCTTGACGTCGATTTTCATGGGATCCTCCAGGACGATTTTCAATATAATAATGAAATATAACTGATTTTGCCACTATTTCCAAATTCTTTTTAGCCGTCCCCCGGCTGCAGGTTCATGATTTGCCTTCCTGCAGGATCTGGGAGGTGTAAATGTACAGTTCCGCGCCCCTTTTCAGCGCGTCCCGGGGGAGTCCGGCCTTCTCCACGCAGCAATGCTCGATGAATTCCTCCCTTGTCCAACCCTGTTCAACCGCCACTTCCGGCAGATAGGTGCCTCCCTGCCTGCCCTGTTTGATCCAGATGCCGTGTTTCCCCACTTCCACCTCTTCGGCGGACCGGACGCGGACCAGATCCGAGAGAACGGAAATCTTGATGTCGATCTGGTCCATCTCCCTTTCCGTCACCGGATTCGCGGCAAAACGGTAGTCCTGCGTGGCGGCCGCCTCCGCCATTTCCAGAACGGTTTGCCACAGGGGAAGGTCCGGGCTGAAATGGCCGATGCAGCCCCTGAGCCTTCCGCGGTTCGTCAGCGTGACGAAAACGCCGCGCTTCTTCAAAAGGTTGGATTCCTGAACCTGGAATTGGGGCCTGGGCTCGCCCCGGAGCGCCGCCAGAATGCCCTGGCGCGCGATCCTGAACAATTGATCCGTTTCCCCGGCGGAAAACGGGATCTTTTCCGGTGAATGTTTATTTTCCGGCATGGGCGCTCCTTTTTTATAGAATACAGCGGATCCATAGCCGACCACGCGCGTCCGGTCCCCACTGACATCTCCCGATGTGGCATAGGGCATGACAGCCGCCGCATCCGCGCCGAGGGCTTTCGCAATGCGCATCACAGCGGACAGGGCGGCGAAGCCGCAGAGCGTGCAGCTCAGATTCGGGATGTCCCGGGGAATCCGGCTGCCCAGGCGCCAGACGGTCTTCTCATCCAATGAACGGACGGCTTCGAGCGTCCTTGCATCCACTGCTTTTGCATGTTCGTGCGAAGGATAATGGGACATGTCCGAACTGGCCACCAGCAGGGGTTTCCTCCCGGAAAGGGCTTTCGACATCGCGTCCGACAGCTCCCGGATTTCCGTTTCCCGGATATCGCCCAGGAGGATGGGCAGAACGGCGACGCCTGGAAACAGGACCTGAAGGAAAGGCAGTTCGACCTCGATAGTGTGCTCCTCGCGGTCCACGTCCTGACGCAGCCTGATCAGAGGGGACCGGGAGCAGAGGTCATCGGCCAATCTGCGGTCC
>JAFGEX010000351.1 GCA_016931355.1 bacterium | reverse complement strand
TTATATTTATACTGTATTTTGAATATTTTCAACATAATAATTTATGCAATAAAATGCAAGAAAAACCTAAGTGTGCTCATTGATGTTAAGCGCAGAATAGATGAGAAATCGATGAAAAGATGTTAATAAAATATCAGTGAAAACGGATTTTAATCCGTGGGTGTTAAAAATAGTAATATTTGGAATTTTACGCGAAATTTTACGTCACAGGAACGTCACACCAGCGAAAATAAACAAAAAAACCCCGGTATTTTTACCGGGGTTAAGTGCTTGTTTTCTCTTTTGTGGCGCCTCCCAGAATCGAACTGGGGACACACGGATTTTCAGTCCGTTGCTCTACCGACTGAGCTAAAGCGCCCTTCTGCAAACGTGGGTTAAAATATAGCAAAGTTTAATGCTTGTGTCAAGGGAAAACTGGGCGGAAAAAATAGAAATTATTAGGAAAAATCATCAGACTTCGTTCGAACACATCATCTCATCCCCAAAATAATTGGACGTAGATCCTTCGGCCGCGACGCGGCCTCAGGATGACAACCTTTTAAATCCTTCAGTTGCTGCGCGCCCCCAGGATGACAGCCTGAACGAAAATGAGACCCCGAAACCGACTGGACTTCAGCCCCTTCTCATGGATCCCCGTTGGAACATATCGGATATGCCATCGCCCCTCAAAGGAAAAATTTCAAGTTGACAAATTGGGATAGGCGTTGTATACTGCATTTGAGCAAAGTCCCTGAAATCGAGTGTAAATAGATGACAGGGAGAGAGCATGAAAGTTTCTGTAATCCTGACAGTTTCTGCAATCCTGACAGTCTTCCTCATTCACGTCTCCTTATCCGCAGCCACTTTTTACGTTTCGCCTTCGGGAAATAATGCCAATCCCGGGACTTTAGTGCAGCCATGGGCTTCGCCAGGATATGCATCAAAGCAGATGCAGGGAGGAGACACACTGATCATTCGGTCCGGCAGGTACGTGTTGTCCGTGTACTGGGACGACATGATCACTCCGCCTTCAGGGACGGAGGGTCAATGGACCGTCATCAGGGGCGAGGATCCGGCGCCTGTGCTGGCGGGCAGGGACAATCTTTTCTCGGCATTCGACATTTCGAACGTTTCTTTCCTGAAAATTGAGAACCTTGAGATCAACTCGGATAACGGAGCGCAATTCCGTGAGGGCATTTCAGGCACAGGAGGACCTTGTTCATCCATCGTGATCGATCGTCTGCATATTCATCACATGGACGAATTCGGCATAGACCTGAGTGATCCGGAGAATCTAGAAATAATGGACTGTACCATCGAGCACTGCGGGTTCGGCAGCATCGGCGGGCCGGAGGCGCAGCACGGCGGGTGGAGGAATGTGAGGATTTCGGACTGCTCCCTGTCCTGGAGCGGTCATTACTATCAGGGCGTAAGCGCTCCCGGGGCAGGGCCGTACGACAGGCCGGACGGGTTCGGGATAGAGCCTTCTGAAGGGCCGGTTGAAATCACGGATTGTATCGCCGAGCACAACCGCGGCGACGGGCTCGACTCAAAGGCTGCGAACACCACGATCCGGAACTGCATCGTGGCCAACAACAGATGCGACGGAGTCAAGCTCTGGGCAGGCGGGTCGCGAGTCGTGAACAGCCTCATATACGGAACAGGAGACGGGGACATGTCCGATTCGCCGTGGGCCTGCCTTGTGATGGACGACGTTAATCATCCGGATGCGGAATTCGAAGTTGTGAACACCACGATCTACCAGGATCCGGCCAAACATGGGTATATCCTCTACTGCCAGTACGGTTCCGATGTGCCAATACGCATCCTTTTCCGGAATACCATTGCAGCAGGAGGGAGCGGAGCCGCGTACTTCTCCCCTGCAGTGTCGTTGACTGCGGACCATAGCCTGTTTTTCAGGCAGAGCGGGGATGATCCCGTAGAGGCGGACGGACGGCTTTATTCCTCCGCGAGTATCAACGGCGGGGAACTTGGCATCGGGAATATCTCGGCTGATCCGTTGTTCATGGATCCGGCTTCGGGCCGGACCGGGGATTACAGGCTTTCCGCATCCAGTCCAGCGATCGATGGTGGAGTCATGGCCACGGATGTCCCAGATGCGGATCTGGATGGAAATCCCCGTCCTCTGGGATCCGGTCCTGACATCGGAGCTTATGAATATCAGCTTCCGGTTTCAGTTGCGATGAAGGATGCTTCTTCATCCCAGGCATCAATCTTTTATGACAGAGTTTCCGGACAGATTGTCCTTGGCCGGGGTTTGAGCGGTATTGTCTCTGTGTACGACTTGATGGGAAAGCTGCGCATGAAGTCCTTCTGTTCAGGCGGCAGGATGGACGCGGATCTGCCGGCTGGGATTTATATCGCGGTTTTGACAGGAGGCGGGCAAAAGTACGTTGCACGCTTCACTGTAGTCAGGTAGGTGCGGCTTTACAATTGATTGGGATTTGAGTACATTGGGTTGAGAATGATTCCGGGGGTGAAGCATCCCCTCGATCCCGCTTCGCGGGATCGGTCCCCTTCAGAGAAGGGGACAAAAAGAATGGGCTAAACGGGATGGGTCTGCTTCAGGGAAGGGGACTGAGTGGTTGAGCTTCGAGTGATTGCTTTTCATATGCAGGTTCGAGGGCTTAGATCCTTCGGCGGCAAGGCGGCCTCAGGATGACAAGACAGCAGTAGGCGTAGATCCTTCGGTCGCTGCGCGACCTCAGGATTACAAAATAATACAGAGGCATAACCCATGCGACCCATGTTCATGGAGGAAAAACCGGCGAAGCCGGTGCGCGCTGCACGAGGAAAGAGGCTGCGGGCGAAGACCTGGGAGGCTGAGGCAGCGCTGCGCATGCTGGAGAACAACCTGGACCCGGACGTGGCGCTGGTGCCGGAAGAGCTCATCGTGTACGGCGGATCCGGAAGGGCGTGCAGGAACTGGCATGAGTTCCACAAGATCGTGGCCGGCCTGAAAGGCCTGGCGCCTGACGAAACCCTGCTCGTGCAATCCGGCAAGGCGGTGGGAATCGTGCGCACGCATCCTTACAGCCCGCGCGTGCTGATCGCGAACAGCAAC
>JAFGEX010000350.1 GCA_016931355.1 bacterium | reverse complement strand
ACGATCTTAAAAAAAAGGCCAATCCGACGTCCGTTTCAACAGCATATTTTTATCAGGAGGCCGGGCATCTTAAAAAAAACCGGAATATATCTGATCTGAAGCACGGATTTTTTTGAACCCTTTCTTAGGTTTCCGGTATAATTCTATAGAAGGCCGGACTGGAGAATCGATTGCAGGACATTCAGACATGGGGATTGACGGTTTTTGCGCGGCTCGGGAGGGAAGAGAGGGATATTGCCTTCGAGCGGATATGGAAGAAATATCACAAACGCATCCTGTTTTTCATCCGGAACCGCGCCCCGCTGGAGGCCGAGGATCTGCTTCAGGAAGTCATGCTCAAGGTCTATCAGAACCTGCACCGATACAATCCGGCCCGTTCCTTCCAGGCCTGGATCTATGCGATCGCCAGGAACCATTGCATCAACCATCTGACCCAAAAAAAGGTACTCGTTGCCCGGTCCGCCGGCAGGGACGGGGGAGAGGATTTATTCGTGGAAACGGAGACGCCGGAGGATCGGATGATACGCAGCGAACAGGATCGGAAGATCAGAACCGTTCTGCTGACCCTGGATGCGGAGCACCGGGAAACGGCATATCTGCGGTATTATGAAGGGATGAAATGCAGCCGCATTGCGGAGGTGACGGCCGTTCCCGTGGGCACGGTCAAATCGCGGCTCTTTTTCATCCGGGAAAGGCTGCGGTATGAACTGGAGGAAAAGCATGAAAATCGACGGCATACTCAAAAAATATTATGAGAGAATACTGGCGAACATGGATGCAATTCCCATGCCCGATTTCCCGGGCCGCGGGCCGCGCCAGGGCAGCGGGAAAAAGGGTGCGCCCGCCTGGGAGCAGGCGCTGGGATATGCGGTGACCGCCGCCTATCTCCTGCAATGGCTGATGCCGGACAAGTGGTTTCTGGCCGGCCGTCTTGTTTCCATGTTCAGGATCGGATTCTGATCCCATGCCGTTCATTGAAGCTTCCAGCCGCAAGCTGCCGGGGAATCTTCGATCTGCAGGGGAAAAGGCATTTGTATTCGCTCGCTTACCCCGGGGCAAGCCTAAGGGGAATGCGCTCGCTATCAGATTCAAGGAGAATATTCATGGAGAAGAATGTCAGGATCAGCCGCAGGCGATGGTGGCTCGCCGGGCTTCTGAGCTATCTGGTGCCTGGACTGGGACAGGTTTACAACGGGCAGGCGACAAAGGGGCTTCTGTTCAATTTCCTCATGGCCACATGGGGCGGGCTCGTGTTCAGTCTCGTGTTCTTCATGCTCAAACATCCCCCCGCACGCATCCGGATCTTTCTCTTCTTCCTTCTGTTCGGCATTTCCCTGCTGCTGCATCTGCTCATCATTCTAGAAGCCATGCACACAGCGGGCAAAAAGGGAAAGGGTTATCCCCTTCAGCCCTATAACCGGGTCATCATCTACCTGGCGGCATTGCTCGTTTCCCTGGGCGTCGATTATTCCGTCTCCAAGGCGGTCAAGGAGTACGTCCTGAAGCCGTTCCGCATTCCGAGCATTTCCATGGAACCGGTCCTGTTGAGCGGGGATCATCTGCTCAGCAACCAGCTGCATTATGCGGATCACAACCCTTCGCGCGGCGATGTGGTCATTTTCCTGTCGCATGGGCAGCCCGGGGATTATTACATCAAGCGGATCATCGGACTGCCGGGCGACACGCTGGAGATCAGGGACAAGTCCGTCCGGATCAACGGAAAGGCCCTGGATGAACCCTATGTGAAACACGAGGATGCGCAGGTGATACCCGCGGGCGCGGGCATCCGGGACAACCTATGTCCCGTGGTCATCAGGCCGGATGAGTATTTTGTGATGGGAGACAACCGGGATGCATCACTGGACAGCAGGCATCACGGCATTGTCCGGCGCCATCAGATCAAGGGGAAGCCGATGTTCGTTTATTTCTCCTGGAACGAGGATTTGCCGAAATGGAAGATCTGGAGCAGGTGGGCTTCCCTGAGGCCGGGCCGCATCGGGAAAATCATCGAGTAATGCTGCGGCCTGGTTCATCCCCCTCACCGTGTCCGGCCTATTCATCACCTCCTTCATCACCTCCCGGAGGTCGTGAACCGTACCTCCCGGAGGTGATTCTACCCCGCAGCTCACTGACCGGGAGCTTCGGTTTTATTCATTAAATTCTTTTTTCTCCGGTCAAAATACATTATCTTTCCTCTCAGCGGAGCGCGGCATGCAGCGCCCCTTTCTCCTTCAACGTCAAATGGATATCCCGTCCGATATCTCTGGAGGATGACGACATGACTTCCTCAAAAAAGATTGCATCTTTCTGCATCCTTCTGTCCATCCTGCTTCCCAGGTTCCTCGAGGCGCAGGATCCGGTCAACATCATCAAAAACGGCGAATTCGACGAAGGAAAGAAATATTGGCTCTTCAAGAAAGTCAGTCCGGCTGCCATGACACAGACCTATCCCGCGACATCCCTGCTCAGCGGATCCAATTGCCTAGAGGTCGATGTGACCCAAGGCGGGTCTCTGCAGGACCTCCGGGTTTATCAGGCTTCCAAACTGGAAGAAGGACGTTTCTACGACATCTCCTTCATGGCGGTTTCCAGCAAACCCTGCAACGTGCAAGCCGTTTTCAATTCAGCCTCAGGCGGCGCCGTTGCCTGGGAGGGGCCTGTCGAAGCGGTCACGGAAACCGCGCAGGTCTATGGGCCCTACCGTTTCGACTGCTGGGTTGCGGACGGATCCTATCTCTTTGTCCTGTATCTGGGCGGCACGGACAGTGTGAAGATCTGGATAGACGCCGTGGTTGCCGAAAAAACAGACAATCCCGATCATCTCAGGAACGATGAAAAATTCGAATACGGCACGCATCATTTCGCAATGACGATTCCGTACCGCCTCTGCAGGCCGGATGCCTTCGATCCTGCGCAAGTGTATCCGCTGGTTCTGGCGCTTCACGGTGCCGGGGAACGGGGATTGGATAACGAGTTTCCGATTTCCGCACACAGACTTGCCTACGCCTGGTCGGACACCGAGAACCAGAAAAAGTGGCCGTGCTATGTGCTGGTCCCGCAATGTCCGGAAAATGAACGTTGGGTGGATCACGACTGGGCCACAGGACCGTACCTGGTGGACGAGACGCCGATCAGCGACGAGCTGCTCACGGTCATGGACCTGCTCGATTCGCTGATGCAGGTCCTGCCGATAGACACGAACCGGATCTATGTCACAGGCCTTTCCATGGGCGGATACGGCACCTGGGACCTGATCGTCCGCTATCCCCATCAGTTCGCGGCAGCCATACCCATGAGCGGGGCCGGGGATACCACGAAGGCGTCTGTCTTGATGCATCTGCCGGTCTGGGATTTCCACGGTGAAGTGGATAGCACTGTCCCTGTGACAGGATCGAGGGACATGATCGCGGCCATGGTAAAGGCGGGCCGCCATGCGGTATATACGCACGGCATGGGCAGTGACAGGGTCGTGATGACGGACCCGCAGATCCAAGCAGCCATCGACGCGGGCGCAAACCTGCTTTACACGGAATGGCCAGGCAAGAACCATGTCATGTGGGCCGAGTCTTACGATTATCCCTTCCTCCTGCCCTGGGTTTTCTCTCAGGACAAACAGCATCCTGTCGGCGTGGAACGCCTGGCTGGTCCGGCAGTCCCGGCCGGTATCCGCATCGGGCCGAATTTCCCCAACCCCTTCAATCCGGTCACAACCCTCACCTACAGCCTGGCCGCAGGGGAGGATGTCATGCTGATTCTGTACACCATTCAGGGCCGCATGGTCAGAACCCTCGTTTCAGGGACGAAGGCTGCCGGGATTCATTCCGTGTCATGGGACGGGCTGGACGATGCGGGCGCTGCATGTCCCAGCGGCATTTATCTGTCCGTGCTGCGCACGGAGAGCGGCCTGTCCGCGACCGGCCGGATGCTGCTGCTGAGGTAGCGGGAGATTCATCACCTCCGGGAGGTCGTGAGTTCGACCTCCCGGAGGTTTTTGATGAGCCGCTTCTCAGGCCGCATGAATGAATGTGACAGACGCTGCAGGGAGGAATGGAATGGATTCGAAATCTTCGATGAAGGTCAAGGGCACGGGCGCCCTGGCTTTGCAGGCATTCATCAGGTCCAGATTCGAGGACCGGTTTGAGGAATGGCTGGGCACCATGCCGCCTGCATCCAGGGCCATACAGGGCAATCCGATACTGGCGTTTGAACTGTATTCCGTGGAGGACGCGCTCATCGCTCCCACGGAGGCCATGTGCACCCTGTTCTACGGCGGAGACGAGCACGGCGCCTGGGAATCCGGACATTTCAGCGCCGGCTACGCGCTGAACAGTTTTTACAAGATTTTCTTCAAGTTCGGGTCCCCTCATTTCATCATCGACCGGGCCTCCCGTGTTTTTTCGACCTACTATCCGGAGGGTGAACTTCGCGTCGTGGATAAATCCGAAAACCGATGCGTCCTGCGCCTGGTGAAATTCAGGGAGCCTCATCGTGTGATCGAACAGAACATCGGGGGATGGATGGACGGCGCCCTGGAGCTGATGGGCAAGAAGGAGAAGAAGGTCGAGATGACCCGGCGCATGACAAAGGGGGATGCTGTCACCGAATATGTGGCAACCTGGTAAAGGACGGAATCGGGGAGGATAAAAATGATCAGATTTTTAATCCCAATCATCCTTGCGGGATGCGTCCTGCTGTCCGTCGTGAGCATGCCGGTTTCCGCGGAATGCGGACAACCGGTTTCCACATTCTCCATTGTCGCTGTAGATACAGCGGCGGGCGAGCTCGGCGTGGCCGTAGCCTCCAGATTTTTTGCAGTAGGCAGCGTGGTGCCGTGGGCCAGGGCGGATGTGGGCGCGGTTGCTACGCAGTCCTTCTGCAACACGACTTTCGGCTGGCGGGGACTGGACCTGATGGAACAAGGTTTGGCCCCTGAGGAAGCCCTGGATGTTCTCCTGCGTTCAGATGCGGATCCGGAGCACAGGCAGGTCGGCATCGTTTCCGCGGACGGCCGGTCCGTCACTTTCACGGGCAAGAAATGCATTTCCTGGGCAGGGGGAAGATCGGGCGAGGGGTATGCGATACAGGGCAACATCCTGACAGGCAAGAATGTGGTCTCCGACATGGAGAAAACCTTCCTTCATGTGCAGGGTTCACTCGCGGAAAGGCTCTATGCGGCGATGCGGACAGGGGACAAAGCAGGCGGAGACTCGCGGGGCAGGCAGTCCGCCGCCATGCTCGTGGTCAAGAAAGGAGCCGGATACGGCGGATTCACGGACCGCGCCATAGACATACGTGTGGACGATCACCCGGATCCGTTCGGCGAACTCGGCCGTTTATTGGCTATTGCGCAGATGAACTATGCCTGGAACGAGGCGTGGACATTATTCACGCAAAAGGAATACAGGCGGGCTCTTCCATTGATGGAAAAGGCTGCGGGGCTCGCCCCTGATAACGGCGAAGCCCATTACGATCTGGCGGTCATCCGTCTGGCCGCGGGCCATGCGGAAAAGTCGCTCGAGGCACTCAAGAACGCGGT
>JAFGEX010000349.1 GCA_016931355.1 bacterium | reverse complement strand
GTGATCGAACCCTTTCATGAGGGCGATTTCGAATTCATCGACGAAGTCAAGGGAGGCAACATCCCGACCGAGTTCATCCCGAGCTGCCAAAAGGGGTTTGAAGCCTGCCTCGATAAAGGCGCGCTCATCGGCTTTCCCATCGTCGGCCTTCGGGTCCGGTTGCAGGACGGATCCTCACATGCGGTGGACAGTTCGGATGTCGCGTTCCAGATGGCGGCCATCGGCGCGTTCCGGGAGGTGTACCATAAATGCAAACCCGTCATCCTGGAGCCTGTCATGCGCGTGGCCGTGGAAGGGCCCTCGGAATTTCAGGGTACGATTCTCGCGACCCTGAACCAGCGCCGCGGCATGATACACAGCGCAGCGGAGGACAGGAACTTCACGGTCATCGAAGCCGAGGTGCCGCTCAGCGAAATGTTCGGCTATTCCACCGTGCTCCGCTCCGCGACGCAGGGCAAGGCCGAATTCACCATGGAATTTTCCCAGTACAAGAAGGTGCCGGAATCCATATCGGAAGAGCTGAAAAAGAAATACGCGGACAAGTCCAGGCGGCAGTAGGTCCTGGGGATTCGGCCCTTCGTGCTTCCATGCAGCGGGAACAGACGCCGGCCGCGGATGAAGGCATCGGCATGAACGCCGGAACACCATCACTTTTATTTGGGATCGGAATATGCTGAAAAAGGAACTCATCGAACGAAGCCCCATCCGTGTGCTGGAAAAATCCATACACGGAGGCCTGGGCAGGGGGAATCTGGGGGCTTTCACGGCCTGGAAGGGCGTTGGGAAGACCGCCTGCCTCGCCCATGTCGCGCTGGACAAGATGCTCAAGGGCCAGAACGTCCTGCATCTTTCCTTCGCAGACAATCCCCAACACATTGAAACCTGGTACCGCCAGGTTTTCGAAGAGGTGGCGGCCAGCTACAGGCTCGATGACGCGCACGCCATTTTCGAAGAGATACAGCCGCACCGGCTGATCATCCATTTCAAGCAGAAAGACGCGGATTTCGGACATATCCGGAAATCCGTGCAGCAGATCAACGAGGGCTCCGGTTTCAATCCCGAAACCGTGATTGTGGACGGACTCGATCTGGGGAAGATGGAGAGGGAGGCGCTGCTCCTGTGGAAGCAATTCGCGGAAGAGCAGGAGGCGGAGATCTGGTTCTCGGCCACGATGCAGCGGGACGAGAAGGCATTGGAAGGTCCGGGAATCCCGCCCCCGCTGGATTGTCTGGCGGAACTTTTCTCCGTCATCATCCTGCTTGTTCCCAAACCGGGCTATATTGACATGAAACTGCTCAAGGACCGGGACTCCGGGGACCTGGAAAAACTCAGGCTCAAGCTGGATCCCAAAACGCTTCTCATATCCAATCACCGCGTCTGACCGTCACCGGAACCGCCGGCTGATCCGGCAGGCGCCGTCCGGAAGGGATTTTGGATGAGCAGCAAATCCATCGCGACTCTGTTGCTCGTACCGTGTCTGTCCGCCGCTTTTTTCCCTGCACGGCTTGTTTCCGAAACCGTCCTTTTTCAGGCCACGCTGAAGGATCATCTGAGCCGGCCTGTCCCGGAAGCGTCCTGCCTGGTTTCAGGTCCGCTGGGAGAATCTTTTTCAGGCTGCTCTGATTCGCTCGGCCGCTTGTCCATAACCCTGGAAATGAATTCTGCGGCAGGAAACCGGGCTGAAGGCGGCCCTGCCGGCGACCGGCTGACGGGCCGTGCCTACCTTCTCCGGTCCGGTACAGGGGTCATCCGGATATTCAACATCCTCGGCAGGCAGGTGGTGTCTTTTCCCCTGTCCCGCGGCGAGCATGGCATTCGTTTCGAAGGGCTCGCCTCTGGACGCTATTTCATCCTCATGGAAACCCCGTCTTACCGCGCCGTCTCTTCCGTGCTTCTGATCGACGGATCTGCGGCTGCGGCGGGCGTCCGGGTCCTGTCAAACAGGAGCGGCCGGGCGGCCAAGCCATGCGTATCAGGAAGTTTCACCCTTCAGGTGTTCAGGCAGGGATACGAATCCGTTGAATTACCCTTTGAACCGGGCCTTTGTTTCGCCGGTTATGATGAAATCATCCGGATGAACCTCATCCCATCCCTTTCCGAAAATCTGCCGGATACGCTCTGGTCCGGATTCGATCTCCTCCCGCACATCGAAAACGACGATTCCGGGATGTGGCTCGCTGCGGAACCGCCGCTCGGTTTTGACGGAGGCCGCATCTTTTCGTCCGACACGGCCGTATCCTTCTGCCGGAATGCAGGTATTGTGTATGCGGATTCGGTGAATCCGGCGTTGACGCTTCAAATCAACAGGCCGGTGCTGCTGAAATGGAATGCCCGTACCGCGCTGCTGCTGGTGGTCGAGAACAGGGAATGGCTGGGGTTCGGCACGGCGGAGCTGGAAGCTGCGTTTGAAACATACAGGGAGCTGGTGATTCCATTCTTTTCCATGCTCTTTCAGGTCCCTGCTTCGCAGATGGAAGGATTGAACCTCGTCCAGATCATCGACGTGTACGGCGAAGCCTGGTTCATCCGCCGGGTATGCGAAGCAGCCGGCGCCTTCTACAGAGAAAAGATCGTTCTGACCGATTCGACCGCGACATCCGGACGGATCCGGGAGGCCTTGTCGCGGCTTTCGGATTCCGGTTTTGTGATCGACATGATCCTCAATGTGCACGGCGATGAAGACGGTATTTCCCTGTCCGACGGATTCTGGGACATTTCCGGTGTCACCGAATATCTCCGCATCCACCGGCCGTCCCTGCGGTCCATCTATACGACCTCCTGTTACGGCGCCGGCCTGATCGATGACTGGGAATCCGCCGGCATCCGGGCCGCATGCGGCGCAACCGGACCGAACCGCCTCGCCGTTTTTTCTCCCCCGTGTTTTCTGACCTTCTGGACGGAAGGATTTGCATTCAACCGCGCCGTTGAAGAAGCGTCGAAAGAGGAAATCCGCATGATGCGCTCGCTGGAATCGACCCTGGATTTCGGTTCCTTCATCCCCGGAGGATTCCGGCTCGATCAGCAGGACATCGAAGACAGCAGGCAACAGACCGGCGGGCGATGCCCGGGTCTTCACTGGATCCGTTTTCATGAAACGGTCCGTTGAACGGAAATCCTCATCCATCGGTTCGCTCTTGATGCGATTATTTTCGATCCTGCAAACTATTCCTTGATTTCCTGTTTTTCTTTTTTCATATTTCCCTCATTCCATCCGGTTCATCATCCCGTTCAACCGTTTTTCCAGATAGACCGGGCCGGTTTTGCGCCCGCCTTTTTCTAAAGGAGGAATGCGCTCATGTTTTCCTATCTCAGCCGGGAAGTGGAAATCAGGGGAGGGGCGGCTGTCGGGACAGGCTGGCTTCCACCCTGCATCGACCCCAGGGATTATTCGGCAGGTCATCCGGAGATCGCGCCCATGGCCAGGGAGCTCGGCATGGGGAAGTCCAGGCGCACGGCGCTGCCCTCAAAGGTCGATCTGAGGGCATGGTGCCCGGACATCGAGAACCAGGGCAGCCTGGGCTCCTGCTCCGCGCATGCGGGTGTGGGCATCGTCGAATACTGCGAGCGCAGGGCTCACGGCAAACACATCGAAGGTTCCAGACTCTTTGTTTACAAGACGACGCGCAATCTGATGGGCGTGAACGGAGATTCAGGGGCGTGGCTCAGGAATGTGATGGGCGCGATCGTGCTCTGCGGCGTGGCCCCTGAGAAATACTGGCCTTATAAGACCGAATCCTTTGACAAAGAACCCACGGCCTTTGTTTATTCCGTGGCGGATAATTTCGAGGGATTGAAATACTTCTGCCATGACCCGCTGTCCGAACCGCCGCCGCGCCCCAGGGTGCTTGAAAGCGTCAAGAAATACGTGGCTGCGGGCATCCCTTCCATGTTCGGATTCTGGGGTTACGGTTCGGCTGAGGACACAGATGTGAAGGGCGGCATCCCTTATCATTGCCCGGATGAGAAAATTCTCTGGGGTCATGCGGTCGTGGCTGTGGGATATGACGACCATCTCAAGATACGGAACACCAAATGCCCGAAACTGGCGACCGAAGGGGCCCTGCTGTTCAGGAATTCATGGGGGAAGGATTGGGGGGATTCGGGATACGGATGGCTGCCCTATGAATATGTGCTTAAAAACGAGGCGCTGGATTTCTGGTCTCTGTTGTCCATGGAATGGGTGGATACGGGGAAGTTTGGGATAGAATGACGAATTAAGAATTACGAATTAAGAATTAAGAATTAAGAATTAAGAATGAAAGATTCTTAGCAGATCCCATTATGCCGTCGATTTTTTTCAAGGAGCCCGGACTGAATCCCGGGTGTGAGGTTCGCAGCCACAGTTTGCATTGAGGTATCCATTCCGAATAAAGGAATCAGGGTGCCCGTCTTGCCCGGGATGACTACCCCAATCATCCCGCGATGATGCTGGATACCGCAGCCTGCGGCAGCCAGCTGCCGCACTCCAAAACAATCATTTCCGGTTGAAGATGGACGATTGACGATTTTCGATTTCCTAACACTCGATCCCCGATCCCCTAACCCCGGATCCCTTTTTTGCGATGCCCGAAGTCCGAAGCCCGTCAAATGACACCTCCCGGAGGTCCTCCGATCCGAATCCCGATCCCCGTCTTTTTTAATGCCTGCGTCTCTTCTCGCGCATCCTGTCCAGAAACGCGGACAGGGCCTCATGGCGTTTTCGGACGAATCCCTGGAGGAATGAATACGCGGCAGGCTTGTACACGTAATCGAAGGTCCCCGCATAACAGGCGATTTGGCCGCCGAATCCTTTCTTGAAACGGTAGATGCCCCACATGCCGTCCGAACGGGAACTGCTGACCGGTTCTCCTCTTTCCGTCATGTCCGCGATCTCATCCGGTATGCCCCAGAGGTCGCAGCAGGTTCCCCCCAGCTCCTTTTCGGCCAGGATTGCGGACCAGTGCAGTTTGTACCCGGCGCACAGTTCCCTGCCCCGTTCCGAGAAACCGGCCCACAGATGCGCCCCCCGTCCCCTGTACAGGAAAACCATCACGCCTGCGACCGGATCGTCCCCCTTGCGTGCCATATACAATCGGCATATCCCGGCCGGATGAAATAGCCGGTAGGCCTCGCTGAAAAAGGATTCGGAGTGCACTGGAATGTGTTTTTGCCTGCCGGTCTGCTTCATCATCCTGTAAAAATCCGGGAGGTCTTTTTCACCGCCCTCCGATACAGTCACGCCGTTTTCGTCCGCGCGGTGGATGAGCCGCCTGGCGTTTCTGTCCAGGCTTTTAAAGAGGCTCTCTTTGTCCGAATTCAGGTCAACAAGCAGCGTGCAGCGCGGCTGGTTGGTGTCCCCGGTCCGGCGAAATCCCATTGCGATGAGACGGTCCCGGATATCCCTTTGGTTGGGATACTCCGGTTCCATTCTCAGAAAGACCACACGGTTGGACCTGCAGAAGGCGTGGATCCCGGAATAGAGCAGCCGGGCCATGTCCTCTTCCTCCGGATCCAGCAGCGGGCCCCTGGGGCAATAGGCGAAGGCCCACGGCGAAAGAGCGGGCCTTCGCATAAGAACCTGGGCGCCGGCAACCAGGCGGCCCTCTTGTTCCAGGCCGAAGCGCACCGGTTTCCAGCCGAATGCGGACTTGTACTCCCCCCAAAAGGAGAGCTGCATGAAGTGCCCGTGAGGGGAATGCATGACAAAGGCATTCCACCGTTCTGGATCGATGGCTGTGTTCAGGGAGAAGATGGAGGAGGCGTTATCCATGGGCAGTTGCGTTCGACCCTAAGGATTGGCGGAATCCGCGATTCCGGTTGCTGCTGTTTTGAGGGATACGGGGCGCCTGCTTTCCAGAACGCGGCTCTCCGTGAGCCCGGATGCCACGCATCCCGCGACCCGGTCGAATGCTTCCATCGTGTAGTGGACATCGTCCGTGAAATAGTCCAGACTCTTGGGAATTTCCTTTTCCACGTCTATGAGAGGAACGGATCTTTCCTCAGCAATCCGTTCCAGCGTTTCGCGGTACAGGGTGAATCCCAGGCAGACCGTTTCCGCGCTCCACTGGAATGAGGGGCCGACCGCTTCTGTGTTCAGCATGTAGAGGGATTTCTGTTCCTCTTGTGTCATTTCGGGTTTATACAGGTTCGGCTGGGTCAGGAGAAAGACTGCGGTGCCGTCCCTTTCCGCCCAGTCGATGATTGCGTTCAGATTTCGCCTGAAGGAGGCCAGGCCTGGAAAATCCTTCTGGGAGATGATGGCGCGCGGTTTGTGATGCCAGAGTCCGGCCGTGGTTTTCCAGAGAAACGCCGCGAATCCCTGCCGGTCGATGATGCGGCTAACGGGCCCTGTGAAATGCCCGTAATCCTGCCTGAAGGGGCCTCTGCTGAAATAGCAGAAATCCGCGTTGTGCAAAAGATCGTTGATCGTGTGCATGATAATGATCACATCCGGCTTCACCGGCCGGATGTGGGACTGGTAGTTGATCAGCGTGTGCAGGGTCGTGTACCACTGCCTGCCGCCGTTGAAAACGCTGACGGAATCCGTGCCCAGGCGTTCGCGCAGGATCTGTTCGAGGCGTTCGGGCCAGCCCCTGCCGCTGTCGTCCTTGAATTCTGTTGTGGAACCGCCGAGGCAGGCGATGCGCAGGCTGCCGGTTTTTCCGCTCCAGTCCGGCGGCCCCGGCGGCGCAAGCTGCAGATAGGGGTGGTACAGCCTGTTGTTGCGGCTGTTCTGGAACGTCCTGTTGTAGAAAACAGACCCGGCCGTCACGGCAAAAACAAGAATCAGGATGCAGGTGCCTGCAAGCAGAAAGAGATCGGAACGCCGGATGCGGCCTTTCACGAGCGCCGCGGCGAGAACCAGCGCCAGGAGGGTCAAAACAGGGATGCCGAGGCGCGCGGCCCACAGCAGCATCCTGCTGATGGGATAACGGGCCAGCAGGTAAGGATCCGGGAAAAGGAAACCGTACCATAGAAAGGCTGCGGCAGCGACGAGTGCGGCTGGAACCGCCGTGTATTTGAATTGCGCCATACCGTCAGGCCGCCGTGACCAGGGAGCGGGCGATCTGGGCCAGCTCGTCCACGAGTTTTTTCATGTCCCGGGTATTGGAACTGATCTGTTCCGCATTGCGTTTGTTCTTTTCGCTGACCGCCTCCACGGCGCCGACGGCTCTCTCCACTTCCGCGGAGAATTCCTGCATACCGCGGATATGCGTGGTGATTTTCGACAGGCGTTCCTTTTCCCTTTCCATGGAATTCCGGATGGCTTTCAGGGCCTCCTTTCCCTGGTCCGTCTTGGAAACGGAAGTGGTGATCATTTCCAGACTGTCCCGGGTGACCCGCTCGATGGAGGCGGAGCTTTTCTGTATCCCGTGTATGAATTCCGCGACCTCCACCGTGAACTTGCCTGTATTGTTCGCCAGGTTCCGGATTTCCCTGGCCACGACCATGAAACCCTTGCCCGCGTCTCCGGCCTGGCTCGCCTCGATCAGAGCGTTGAGCGCCAGCACATTGACGCGGGAAGCGGTTTCCTCGATGAAGCGCACGATGTCGTTGACGCGCTCCGTGCTTTTGCTGAGCTCCTCGACGATGGACCAGATCTCGCGCACGGATTTGTCGATGACGTCTATGCCCTGCAGGGAGGTCCCCATGGCTTCCGTGCCTGCTGCCACCTGTTCGGCCGTGTGCGCAGAGGCCTGATTGCTGATCCTGGCCTCGATGGTGACCTGACGGATGTTCTCCCCCAGATCCTCGATCAGTTTGCGGGTCTTGCGCATGCTTTCGTTCTGAGTGGCCGCCCCTTCATTCACCTCGGTCATGGCGGAATTGATGCGGCTTGTCGCGTCGTCCACCAGCATGGCATGCGAGGCGAGCGTCTTGGCTGTTTCCGACAGACGCCTGTAGGATTCCTCGATTTCGTTCTTCTTCTGTTCCACCTCAGCCGTGCGTTCCGCGACCTCCGTTTCCAGGGCTTCACGCCTCTGATGGAGGCTGCGCATCCGCCACTTGTAGAACAGGTATGCGCCGGCGCAAACGGCCAGGGCAGCAAGTATCCGGAACCAGGCTGTTTTCCAGAACGGCGGGCGGATGTTGATGCGAAGCTTCGCCCCATCGTTGTTCCAGACCCCGTCGCTGTTGCTGCCGCGCACCAGCAGGGTGTATCGGCCGGGATTCAGGTTCGTGTAGGTGGCTCTTCTGCGTGTGCCGATTTCATTCCATTCTTCCTCGAAACCGTCAAGCCTGTAGGCATACTGGTTCTTCTGGGGAAGAACGTAGTTCAGGGCGGAGAAGTCGAATGAGAGGACGGATTGTTTGTGACTGAGCGACAATTCCGAAGTTTCCCAGATGGGTTTTTTAAGGGGCGAATCCGGGGAACCCACCCGGACTTGCTGGTTGAATATCGAGAAACGGGAGATGATCACGGGCGGGGCTGCGGGATTGTCTATGATCCGCTCCGGGAAGAACGAGACGAATCCGCGCTGGCCGCCGAAGAACAATTCGCCTGACCTGCTCTTGAACGCTGCGCCGTACTTGAATTCATCTCCCGGCAGCCCGTCGGACGCGTCGTACACACGGAATGCGGGTTTGTCCGGATTTGCTACTGCCCCAGCCCACTTGGCTATTCCTTTCATGGTGCTGATCCACAGGTTCCCGCTGTCGTCCTCCAGGATGCCCTGGATGTTGCTGGAAGGCAGGCCGTCTTCAACGGTGAAAACCCTGAAGGATTGTGTTTCCGGAAAATACCGGTGCAGGCCGCCGGCTGTTCCGATCCACATGGCGCCCCTGCTGTCTTCCCGCATGCAGAGCACGTTCGAGTTGATCAGGCTCCCCGGCTTCTGCGTATTGGCTTGAAAATGAATGAACGAGCGGCTTGAGAGGTCGATGCGCTTCAGGCCCTGCCAGCCGCCGACCCACAGAATCCCTTCCCTGTCCTGCTGAAAGCATAGGGGGGTGTTCGTGGTCAGTCCTTCAACCGGATATTTCATTTCAAGGGGGATGAACAGATCCCGTCTGCGATCCAGAACATGCAGCCCCGGATCTGAAGTCACCATCAAGTCCCCGTTCCGGTTTTCAGATATCAGCGTATTGTTCTGTATGCCGGACCTGTCCGGTTGATGGAAGCGCCGGCGGTAATGGATGAACCGGCCGGTGTTCCGGTCGAAGCGGTCCACGCCTGCAGCCCAGGTGCCGACCCAGATCTGTCCGAGCCTGTCTTCGAACACGGAGAGTACCGCGTTTCCGCAGATGCTCGAAGGATTGTCCGGGTCATGGGTGTAATAGGTGAATTTCCCGGTACTGCGGTTCATATGATTGAGCCCGCCTCCGTCCGTGCCGATCCACAGGTCTCCGCGCCTGTCTTCAAGGATCGAAAGGATATACGGATTGTTCAATCCGGCGGGCTGGGCGCGGTACACCCGGAACCGGTTCAGATAGGGGCTCGAAAGATTGACGCCTCCGTTGAAGGTGCCGACCCAGAGGACGCCGTGGTGGTCGTGATAGATGCTCCAGATGGAGTTGCTGCTGATGCTTGTCGGGTCCCCGATATCCGGCAGGTATTTCCGGAAACGGCGCGTCCGGATGTCCATGGTGATCAGCCCGCCGTTTTCCGTGCCGATGTACAGCGTCATGCCCGTGCTGTCCACGCACATGGGCTGGAGAGTATTCCAACTGATGCCGTCGGGATTTTTGGGATCGTAGGCATATCGTTTCCATGCCCCGGTCACGGGATCCACGACGTTCAAGCCTCCTCCATAAGTCGCGATCCATATCCTGCCGTCCCCGTCCTCGACCACACCGCGCAGTTCATTGTATCCCAGGCTGTTCGGATCGCGCGGATCGTTGAGGAACCGCTCCAGTTTTTTCCGGTCCGGATGGAGACGGAAAAGGCCGTTGGTGGTCCCCAGCCAAAGGCTTCCGTCCCTGCCTTCAATGATGGACCGGATCGTCAGGGTTCTGAGAATCCTGGATTCTTCCGAACCGATGTCGAAATGAATGAAATCGCCTGTCTCCTCGACAAATTGGTCCAGGCCGGCGCTCGTGCCGATCCAGAGAACCCCGCGGCTGTCATGCAGCATGGAAAAGGCGTCCACGGAAGCGAGACTCGTGCTGTCCTGTGCATGGTGCTGGAAGCGCGTGAACGTCTCTGTGTCGCGGTTGTACAGGCTCAGGCCCCCGCTCACATGGCCGATCCACAACCTGTTTTTTCTGTCTTCATACAGGCTGGTGATACGGGTGTCCGCCAGGCTGGTCGAATCCCTGGCGTCCGGCAGGTAGATACGGAACGAATTCCCGTCGTACCGGTTCAGGCCGTTCTCCGTCCCGAACCACATGAATCCGCGGTAATCCCGCACAATGGCCCGGATGTAGTTCTGCGACAGGCCGTCCTCGACAGTCAGATGGGTGAAACGAAGGGTCTCTTCCTGCGCGATGCCGGCCGAGAAAAAAGCAAGCATGGGCCAGAGAAACCGGGTGATGTTCGGATGTCGTTTCATGGAAGGCATTTCCACTTGTTAAAATAATGTAAAATATGTCATTTTACAACAAAAAATATACCATTTTTTGCTAGATCGTGAATTTCAATAAAATTAAAAACTTATAGATTATTATAGGAATGACGGCAATGGAATCAGTCATTCAAGATGCAATTGTGTCCAATCCGGCTTTTTATCTTTGAACCTATTGCTCAGGCAGGGCCCTGAACAGATGACCGGAGAGTCCGGAAAGCGCATTGCCGAATTGAGCAGGACAGCGAGCACATGCCCAGCAGCTTGCCGCGGGCTTTGATCCGGGGCAATCAAGCGAATTCAAAGGTCCTTTTCCTTGCGCGGTATTGATCGCGTTGTCCAGGCCTGTTGGCGCCGTCCCCAGGGCACAGACAGCTCCCTGCAGATTGAAGATTCCCCGGCAGCAGGCTGCAGGGAAGCTCTGATCTGTATCATGTCGTTTTTAAGCGCATGATTTTGCAAATATTTTACTTGATTTTAATGGAAAAATAGGTAAGTTTCAATCAGATTCCTGATTCATATCTTTCCCCCGGGACGCTGCGCTTCCATGCATGAGAACGGCATATATCCCCGCATTTACCGGATGGTTTGCCGGATTCCGCGGGGCAGGGTGGCTACCTACGGCCAGATCGCCAGGCTG
>JAFGEX010000004.1 GCA_016931355.1 bacterium | reverse complement strand
TTCTGATCGAACACCATGGATCCGTTTTCAATGCCCTCCGTCTGATGGGCGAAAATCTTCAGTTCGCCGATATGCGTGGTGGCCAGGGTCAGGGCGCCGGTCCGGGTGAGCCTGAGCAGAACGGACTCGGCCAGGGCCGCACCTTCGGACGGATCGGTTGAGGACCCGATTTCGTCCAGCAAAACCAGGCTGCCCCCTTGCACGTTGTTCAGGATGCGGGTGATTTTTTGAATATGGGACGAAAAGGTGGAAAGATCCTGCTCGATGGACTGCTGATCGCCGATATCCGCAAAAATCGAGGGAAAAAGGGGGAAACGCGTCCCTTCTGAGGCTGAAACATGCATCCCGTGCTGATGCATGCAGGCCAGGAGGCCGGCGGTTTTGATGGCAACGGTTTTTCCCCCCGCATTGGGCCCGGTGATCACCAGCGTCCTATAGGTCCTGCCGATGGAAAGGCTGATCGGTACTACGTCCGATTGAAGTTCGCCGCCGTTTCGCTGCTGGGATCTTCGATCCACAGGGGAATAATGGTTCGTATCCGTCCGCCCATCCCGCGGCAAGCCCCGGGGAATGCGCTCGCTGGCAGATTCATCTTTGCGCAGAAGAAGCAGCGGATGCCTGGCCTCCCGGAGTTCAATCACCGGATCCGCATTGATTTCCGCGGCAATCCCTTGGATGGACAGTGAAAAACGCGCGCGTGCCGCCAGATTGTCCAGTTCAACGCAAATCTCCTGATTCCGGGCAATCTCCTGTTGATGCATCCGGATCCTGTCCGCCAGTTGGATCAGGATGCGCTCGATTTCCTTTTCTTCCTGCAGCTTGAGCCTGCGTATTTCATTTCCGATTTCTATGGATTCAAGAGGCTCCATGAATACGGTCGCACCGCTGGAAGACTGGTCCATGACAATGCCCTGCAGGCCGTGCTGATGCTCTTCCTTCATGGGAATGACGAATCGGCCTTCCCTGAGTACCAGAAGATTTTCCTGCGTGTACCCTCTTGCGTTCAGCTTTCGAAGGATCGCATTCAACTTTTCCTTCTGATGCGCCGAAAGCCTGCCCCGTTCGCGTCGCAGGTGATGGAGCGCGCCGGAAGCGTTGTCCTTCACCTCTCCGGATCCGTCCACCACGGATTCGATATCCTTTTCCAGTTCCTTAAACACGGAAAGCCCGGATGACCTCTCATGGCAAAGCGGATACGCTTCCTTCCGGGAGTCCAGGAAAGCACGAATGCGGCGGACCATGCGGAGAAAGACCAGAAGGCTGAGCGCCTCCCTGGGATTTAAATAAGCGCCCGGTATTTCGTTTTTCTCAAGGACGGATTCGAAATCCGGAAAGGCCTCGAGGACGAACGGATCGCCTCCATCCAGGAGGTTCCTCATCTCCGTGACCCTGTCCAATTCACGGCGCAGTGCAGCGGCATCCTTCTGAAACGGCAGGTCGTGGATTTGGGTGCGCGCCATGGATGTCAGGGCATATCCGGCAGCTGCGTCGAGGATGGCCGGAAATTCCAGGATATGCAGGGAATCTGTCAAATCCGGATCGTCATGGTTCTCCGGATTATGGCCGGATCTTGTCTTCAAAATCCTCCAATTGATCCTTCAGGGGATCCTCAACCACGGAACTGATGCTCTGCTTGAAAGCCTGTTCCAGGTCCTTGACGAATTTTTTTGTCCCGGGCGTGAATTGCGAAATCAGGGGGAAGGTCGCTTTCGTGACTGCGCATAGCGGACGCAAAAGCAGGGTTCTTGACATACGGCCGCCCTCTCCTGAAGGCATCCACGCCAGACCTGCGGCCAGGATGCCCGCCATCCACGTGCCTTTCAACAATCCGATCAGGCTTCCGCCCAGACGGCTCAGCCAGCCGGGGCCCGCAAACCGGCCCCGGACGAACCGGGCCAGGATATGAAAGAAGAAAAAAACCAGGGAAAAAACAGCCGCGAACCCGAGTCCGATTCTGACGAACGGCGCCGGATGCAGAACATGGGCCAGAATATCCCCGGCCTGCCCGTAGGCATGTACCGCCAATGCATAGGATACGAGCCAGCCTGCGAGGATAAGCAACTCGACCAGCAGTCCCCGGAGGAAGCCGCGAAGGATGAAAAATAAAAGGATGACCAGAAGGATCCAATCGATGAGGTTGAGATGCATTTGCGAATTCCCGCCCGATGATGAAAAAATTTAACTCGGGTTTTGTACAATGTCAAGCGGCACTTTGAACGGACGTCCGCTTTTCCAAAAAAAAACCCGGGCATTGCGTACCCGGGTGCGGAGTCATTTTATGTCCGGATGAACCGAAGCGGATCAGACGAGTTTCTTTCGAACCAGGGTCTGTACGAGGCTCCCGTCCGCCGATCCCTTGATCCGCGCCATGACTGCGGACATGACCCTGCCCATGTCTTTGAGGCTGGTTGCGCCTGTCTCGACGAGCGCTTCCGAGATCACGGCCTCGATCTCTTCAGGCGCCATGGCCCGGGGCAGATAGGCCTCGATGATTTCGATCCCGCGCGCTTCCGCAGCGGACAGGTCTTCGCGCCCGCCTTGCCGGTACAGTTCCAGCGCTTCTTTTCTGCGCTTTGCTTCCTTGGCGAGAGCGGATGCGATCTCTCCTTCCGTCAGCGGCTCGCCTTTCGCGATGGCCGCATTCTTGATCTGGGAGCGAAGCATCCGTATCGTATCAACCCTGATCTTTTCTCCGGACTTCATGGAGGATTTGAGGTCTTCCTGTAGCCTGTCCTCGATGCCCATCCAGTCCCCGCTGAAGGAGTGATGCTTCAGTTGTTCATGAGATATTGAAGCTTTCTCATTTTCCTTTTGGCAGCGTTGATTTTGCGTTTTTTCCGTTCGCTGGGTTTCTCGTAATGCTGATGCTTCTTGATGTCGGACATCAGGCCCGCTTTTTCACATTGCTTGGTAAACCGTTTGAAAGCCTTTTCAAAAGGCTCCCCGTCACGCACTTTAACAGCCGGCATTGATTAAACCGTCCCTCCTTTCAACAGATTTGATAAACGTTCTTAAATATAGATAAATATTCCTGCCCGATCAAGTCATTTTTATGAATCGGACAACAGACGTTTATCCCGAGGCTTGAACCAGGAAAAGCAGGCATATGAAAATGTCGTTTCCCCTCAAGATCGAAGATCCCCCGGCAGCTCGCTGCCGCTGAGCTTCAATCCGACTGCGAGCGCATTCGCCGCGGCTTTCGGCAACACAAGCGGGCGATCCATCGACTGCCCGGGCAGCGGGCGGTTTCATCAGCGGCCATCGGATGCCGGCATGAGAAAGGCGCCTCTTTCGCGAAAACCGATGCCTGTATCTTTTTCCTGACAGGCCGAAGATTCGCCTGCAGTCCCCTTTCGGCGGGCTTAGACCCTGCATGCGAGCCGGCTGTTAACAAATCCGGATTGTTGAAAACCTGCCTGAAATAACGCGGAGCCTTTAAACACATCAATCCCTTTAACTATTTCCCATGTGATTGCCCGATTCTTGCCGGATCAGCAGGACATGTTTTATGCTTATTATTATCAAGCACTTAAATATTATTAACGGCAACGACCGGTACCATGAGTCAAAATATGACAATCCATTCACAATCATCCCTGCCGGATTTTAGTACAGCTTGCGAATGTTTGAAACAATGTGGATAACTTCTGGATAACCGCCCGATGACCGGGTCATGAGCCAAATCCTGAAGGCGATTTGCATGTCGCTCCCCGTACCGGCGGCAAGGCCGTTCCGGAAAGCGCCGGACGGTCCGTCCCTCATCTGCCAGCCACCGCTATGACCCGTTTTTCCGAGAACATCAATCCCCTGGCATGATGAAGCCCCTCCAGGCATACGATATACAGGCCGGTCACTGCCTTCATTCCCGAATCGCAGGTCCCATCCCAAATGACGGAACCCTCTCCCCCGGAGTCCAGCCCCCCGATCAGAATGCGCACCAGCCTGCCGCGGATGTCAAAGATGCGCAGCATGAGATTGCAGAGATTTTCCGGCAAACGATAATGGATGACCGTGATGTCTTCGAAACCATCGCCATCCGGGGAAAACGGATTCGGGTCCGCATCCAGAAGCACACCGGATCCGGAGCCCTCGAAAGAGACGCTGTTCCTGGCTCCCGGCGTCGCACCCCT
>JAFGEX010000348.1 GCA_016931355.1 bacterium | reverse complement strand
TTTTCACTTTCCGAGAACCTCTTTGATTTTCGTCAGCGCGCTTTTCTGGATGAGCAGCATGCCGGCGTCGAGCACATCATAGGTCGAAAAATCCGCCGCGGCCCTGACCGTCATGCGGGGGATGTTCCTCGAGGACAGGTAAACGGCCTTCGAGGACTCCCGGGTCAGAAGCAGGGTCTTCGTGTCCGCCAGTTTCATGGCGTTCAGAATCTCCTGCATCTTCCGCGTCTTCGGCCCTTCGAAGGTGAAATCCTCGACGATGCGGATCTGCTGTTCCCTGGCCTTGTGGGACAGGGCGGATTTCCTGGCTGTCTGCTTCGCCTTTTTGGTCATCTTCGGATGATACTTCCTGGGCTGCGGGCCGAAGATGGATCCACCGCCCGGCCATAGCGGCGAACGGATGGACCCGGCACGCGCGGTCCCCCTGCCCTTCTGCGGCCAGGGTTTCTTGCCGCCGCCTCTGACCTCCGCCCGGGTTTTCGTGGCCACCGTTCCCTGGCGGCGATGGGCCATTTCCTGCGTCACCGCCTGCCAGATCAGATGGTCGTTGGGATCCACATTAAAAATGCGCTCTTCGAGTTCGACCTGTTCCCCGGTCTTGGACCCGTCGATTTGATAAACATCCAGTTTCACGCAATCCCCTATTCAAATAATCTCGACCTAAAAACGGATTTCCACCAAGCTGTTTCTCGATCCGGGAATGCCCCCCTGAACGAGGAGGAGATTCTTCTCCGGCACCACCTTCAGGACGCGAAGATGCCTGAGGGTGACCCTGTCGTTGCCCATGCGGCCGGCCATGCGCATACCCCTGAAGACGCGGTTCGGATAGGCCGATTGTCCCACCGATCCCGGAGCCCGGTGCCTGTCGGACTGCCCGTGCGTCCTGGGGCCTCCGCTGAAATGATGCCGCTTCACAACGCCCGCAAATCCCTTTCCCTTGGAGCAGCCCGTGACCCTCACCCGGTCGCCGGCCGTAAAAATGCTGACCGAAACCGTGTCGCCCGGCTTCATTTCCCCTTCAAAGTCCCGGAACTCCCGGAGCACCCGCCGGGGCGCCGTGTTCGCTTTTTTGTAATGCCCGAGAAGGGGCTTTGTCACGCGTTTCTCTTTCTTCTCGATGTAGCCCAGCTGAACGGCGTTGTACCCGTCCTTTTCGGAAGTCTTCACCTGCACCACCTGGCACGGACCCGCCTCGATCACCGTCGCCGCGACAGGAGTCCCTGTTTCATCAAAGAAACGCGTCATACCGATTTTTTTTCCCAAAAGACCGCGCATGCATCTTCTCCGTTCAGACCGGTTAAACCTTGATTTCGACATCGACTCCGGCAGGCAGTTCAAGCTTCATCAGCGCATCCACGGTTTTCGGCGATGCGTTGAGAATGTCGATGAGCCGTTTATGGATGCGGGTCTCGAATTGTTCCCGGGACTTCTTGTCCACATGGGGAGACCGCAGGACGGTGTACACCGACCGCTTGATCGGCAGCGGAATGGGCCCGCTGATCGCGGCGCCCGTCGTCTTGGCCGTCTTGACGATCCGGTCCGTGGATTTGTCGATCAACGAATGATCGTACGCCTTCAGCTTGATACGTATGGTCTGACCCGCCAATGTCGTCGCTCTCCTTTTTAAAATCCTATTCGATGATTTTACCGACTACGCCCGCCCCGACCGTCCGGCCGCCTTCGCGTATCGCGAAACGCAGGCCCTCTTCCATCGCGATCGGCTCGATCAGCTCCACCGTCATGTTTACGTTGTCTCCCGGCATCGTCATCTCAACGCCCTCCGGAAGCGTGATCGATCCCGTCACGTCCGTCGTCCGGAAGAAAAACTGCGGCCGGTATCCCGGGAAAAACGGCGTGTGACGCCCGCCCTCTTCCTTCTTCAATACATAAACATTCGCCTGAAACTTCTTGTGAGGCGTGATCGACCCCGGCTTCGCAACCACCATCCCACGAACCAGCTCCTCCTTGTCCACTCCCCGCAGCAACAAACCCACATTGTCTCCAGCCTGACCCTCGTCCAAAAGCTTCCGGAACATCTCCACCCCAGTCACCACCGTCTTCTTGTTCGCACCCAATCCCACCAGCTCCATCTCGTCCCCAACATGAACCTTCCCCCGCTCGATCCTCCCCGTCCCAACCGTCCCGCGACCCGTGATGCTGAATACGTCCTCAACAGGCATCAAAAACGGCTTGTCCGTGTCCCGAACAGGCTCCGGTACGTAACTGTCCGTGGCGTCCAAAAGCGCCTGGATCGGCTTCAGCTCCTCCGCCCCAAAATCCCCGGCCAACCCCTTCTCCATCGCCTTCAAGGCGCTCCCCCGAATGATCGGTATCTCGTCCCCCGGAAACTCGTACGACTTCAGCAAATCCCGCAGCTCCAGCTCCACCAGCTCCACCAGCTCCGGATCATCCACCTGGTCCACCTTGTTCAAAAAAACCACCATCGACGGAACGTTCACCTGACGCGCCAGCAATATGTGCTCCCGCGTCTGTGGCATCGGACCGTCCGCTGCGCTCACCACCAATATCGCCCCGTCCATCTGCGCCGCCCCCGTGATCATGTTCTTGATGTAATCCGCATGTCCCGGACAGTCCACATGCGCATAATGACGCTTCTCCGTCTCGTACTCCACGTGAGCCGTGTTGATCGTGATCCCTCTCGCCTTCTCCTCCGGCGCATTGTCGATGTCCTCGTACTTCTTCACCGACGCCAGCCCCTTGTTCGAAAGGTACATCGTGATCGCAGCCGTCAACGTCGTCTTCCCGTGATCCACGTGACCGATCGTCCCTATATTCACATGCACTTTCGTCCGCTTGAATTTCTCTTTCGCCATGGGTCCTTCCTCCGATAAAATCCGTTTCCCTGCCTGCTTTCCGAGCCCACGACCAGGATTGAACTGGTGACCTCATCCTTACCAAGGATGCGCTCTACCAACTGAGCTACGTGGGCACCGAATCCAGAAAAAATAGTGCCTTAGGCCACGACTTTTCGTGGGCCGAAAAGCTTTTAAGTATAACAAAAAAAAAGGCAAAACGCAAGAAAAAAATTTTGCCTTTTGGTAAAATTTTAAAAAAGAGCGGGAAACGGGATTCGAACCCGCGACATTCAGCTTGGAAGGCTGACGCTCTAGCCAACTGAGCTATTCCCGCTTGAAAATCCGTGGAGGGGGGAGGATTCGAACCTCCGAAGGCATCGCCAACAGATTTACAGTCTGTCCCCTTTGGCCGCTCGGGAACCCCTCCTTTTTGCATGCCCTTCGGCCTAAAAGGCCTCTGTGGGCATCGAGCTGGCGGTGGGACTTGAACCTACAACCTGCTGATTACAAATCAGCTGCTCTGCCAATTGAGCTACGCCAGCATACGCTGAAACACAGCGAATCCAACAGCCGGATATTATAAGGAAAAAAAGATATCAAGTCAATAAAAATGTTGTTTTTTTCTGTCCTCCTGAGGAGCCCTGCTTCAGCAGGGCGACGAAGGATCCGGGGCGGGTTCTGTTTTCCGGAAATACCGCCCCCCGGATCCTTCGCGCCGTTTCACGGCGCTCAGGAAGACAGTTGCGGGTGTTCTTCCAATACCGTCACTTCCTGCTCCACTTTGTCCCGTCCTTGCCGTCCTCCAGCACAATGCCTGCGGATTCCAGGCGCTGCCTCACCTCGTCCGCAAGCTTCCAGTTTTTCTCTGCCCTGAAGCGGTTCCGCAGCTCGACCAGGTAATCGACAACTTGTTTTTCCGATTCGCCGGATGATTGCGGCGGTGTGAAACGCAGCCCGAGCACATCGCCCGCCAGCATGTCGAAGAGCCGCAATGCGGACGCGGCCTGGCCGGCCTGTTCCCGGGTGAGGGACTGAGCGGCCCTGGCCATGTCGAAGAGTATGGCGACCGCTCCCGCCGTGCTGAAATCATCCTCCATGAATGCCTGAAACTTCTTCTGAAATCCGGCCCAGGGCTCACCCGTCTCCTCACCGGCCTCCTGATCGCCTGCAATCCCGGCCAGCGAATGATACGCGTCGGACAGCCTGGCCAGGCCCTTTGCAGCAGCATCCAGGGCAGGCTCCGAGAAATCCTGAGGAGAACGGTAATGCCCCTGCAGGATGAAGAAACGCACGGTCATGGGATCGAATTTTTTGAACAGTTCCTCCAGGGTCACGAAATTGCCGAGCGATTTTGACATTTTCTGGCCGTCCACGGTGACCATGTTGTTGTGCAGCCAGTATTTCACAAAAGGCTTGCCTGTCGCGGCCTCGCTCTGCGCGATCTCGCATTCGTGATGGGGGAACTGATTGTCCAGCCCACCTCCGTGTATGTCCAGGCTCTCGCCGATGTACTTCGTGGACATGACGGAGCATTCCAGATGCCAGCCCGGGAATCCCCTGCCCCAGGGCGAAGGCCACTGCATCAGATGCTGGGCGTCCGCCTTCTTCCACAAGGCGAAATCCGCGAAATGCCTCTTCCCCTCCGCGGATTCCTTGCGCACGCCTTCCCTGAGATCATCGATTTTCCTTCCGGAGAGCCTGCCGTACGCGGGAAAACGCGAGACGTCAAAATACACGTCTCCGTTCGTTTCATAGGCCTTGCCCTGTTTCAGCAGTTTTTCAATCATCTCGATCATCTCCGGGATATGGCCCGTGGCCCTGCAGGAGATGTCGGGCCTGAGGTTGTTTAGAAGATCCATGTCCCTGAAGAAATGGCGTTCGTATTTCTGGGCGATTTCCACAGGCTCCAGTTTTTCGAGCCTCGCCTTCTTCAGGACGCGGTCCTCGCCCTCGTCCCCCTCGCCTAAAAGATGTCCGACATCCGTGATGTTCTGAACATAACGGACCTTGAATCCCGAATGCCTCAGGAAGCGCACGATCACGTCGAAGGAGACATAGCTCTTGGCATGGCCCAGGTGGGGATCGTCGTACACCGTGGGGCCGCACACATACAGGCCCACATGCGGCGGATGAATCGGCGCGAAGGATTCCTTGCTGCGCGAAAGCGTGTTGTAAACCTGAAGCATGATCAGTCTCCTGTTTTTCCCGAAAAAGCCTTGATTTGAGGAATCGGATTGTTTATCTTCGTCGTGAGCCCCGCATCAGGCTTCTTTTCAGGATGCCTTTACGGTTCACCAACAGTCCCTGCCGCAATTCGACGTTCACCGGCGTCTTGTATTCGGCCTGCAGGGGAAAAGTTTTCATCCGTTCACTTTTCCCGCGGTCAGCCGCGGGGGATGCGCCCGCTGCCGGATTCCATCAAACCGTTGTTGCGAATGCTTCAAAAAAAAGCCCCCCCCATCCCGGTCCCCATTGAAAGGAAAGGGGGACAAACAGAAACCGCCCGCCGGATCCCCCTGCTGCTCATGGGATGGACCGGCATGACCGCCCAGATCATCCTCATGCGGGAAATGCTGTCCATTTTTTTCGGCAACGAACTCGCTGCGGGCATATTACTCGCAGTCTGGCTCCTGTGGACAGGCATCGGAAGCGCTGCCGGGGGGAGAGGAGCCTTCAAGAAGACAGGCTCCCTGACCGGTCTTTTTTCCCTTCAGATCCTCTGGACGCTGCTGCTCCCTGCGACGCTTCTTCTGCTTCATGCTGTTCCGGTTTTATTCAAGACCGTCCCCGGCGAATTGCCGGGCTTCATCCCCATGCTCTCCACCGCGCTTCTGACCCTCGCGCCTTTTTCCATCCTGTCCGGACTGTTGTTCGTCAGAGCCTGCGCCTTCATGGGAGCTGGCAAGAAAGGCCATGGAAAGGCCGTCGGCCTGGTCTATTGGATGGAAGCAGCCGGGGCGGCGATCGGCGGCATTGGGGCAAGCCTGGTTCTCGTCCCCCGGGCCGGTCCGATGACCTCCGCACTCTGCCTGGTTGCCGTCAATTCGGCCGCAGCTTTTTATGCAGCGCGCTGCTGCGGTATGCGCGGAAAACGGTTCCCCATCCTTGTCTCTCTCTCCGGAATCCTGGCCGCGCTCGCTGCGGTCTGCGGAGCCCAGAACCGCTTCGATCGCTGGATCTGGAGGGAATTCGAACTTCAGGCGGTCCGGGACTCCGCCTACGGACGCATCACGGCTGTACGCATGGGCGGCCAGATCACCTTTTTCCAGAACGGCATGCTCTTCTTCACCAGCCCGAATCCCCTTGCATCGGAGTATGCGGTCCATCCGGCCCTGCTTTCCCATCAGGCCCCCGAAAAGGTCCTGATCATCGGAGGCGGCCCGGGCGGCATGCTTTCCGAGGCGCTCAAGCATCCTTCCGTCCGGCATGTGGATTTTGTGGAATTCGACCGCGAGATCACGCGCCTCGCCCGGGACCTGCTGCAACCGGAACATGCGTTGTTTCTCGACGATCCCCGCGTCACGGTCCGGAACATGGACGGCCGCCGCTTCGTCAAGCAGGCCACCGAACCCTATGATGTGATCATCAGCAACATGCCGAATCCCGGAACCGCCCTGATCAACCGGTTCTACACGATCGAATATTTCCGGGAAGTCCGCGGCATTCTCGCGCCGCAGGGCGTCTTTTCCCTGGAAGTCCGCTCGGCGGAGAACGCCATCGGAGAGGAGCTGGCCGGCTTCCTGAAATCGCTGCGCTCCAGCCTCATGCAGGCCTTCCCGCAGGCAATCCTGCTCCCAGGCGAATCAGGCCGCTTTCTCTGCTCCCTGTCCTCAAAAAATCCCTTTGAACTGGACACGCTTCTTTATCGTCTTGAAGCCCGGGCCATCCGGACGGATTTCTTCAACGCCTCCTACCTCGGATACGATTATTCCACCCGGCGCCTGGATTATGTCCGCGAAAGAACGGATTCCGCGCGGGAAGAACGGCTAAACAGGGACGACAGGCCTATTGGATTCTATTTCGACATGGTGCTCTGGGCCGTGACCTTCTCCGCTGGATTCAAGCGTCTCTTCGAATCGGTCTCCCGGATTCCCCTCTGGTTCCTCTTCATCCTTCCGGCCGCCGGGATCGCCGCCCTGCGGCTCGTGATGAATAAAATCCGCCCGGGCCGGAGATCAGGACCCGCAGCCCTTTTCTCCGTGTTCACGGCAGGATGCACGGGCATGGGAGCCGAACTTGTCCTGATCCTCGTTTACCAGTCCTGGATCGGATACGCGTACCGGGATTTGGCGGTCATCCTTTCCGGATTCATGGTCGGCCTTTCCCTGGGCGGCGGTCTGTCAAACCGCATGAAAGCCGCAGCCTCACGCCGCATCCGGTTCCTTGCAGCCTGCCAGGCCGGCATGGCCCTTTCATTGGCCCTGCTTGCCTGGGCGGTTCACGGGCTGGGTATGCCGTTATCCGCATTCCCGAATCCCCTGTTTCCCGCATTGCTATTTCCGGCTTCCATCTTCATCATCGGGGCGGTATGCGGATTTCAATTCGTACTGGCCTGCCGCCTTTACGCCACCCGGCCCCAGGACGAGAAACGGGCGGGGCTGCTTTACGGCATGGACCTTCTGGGGTCTGCAACAGGCGCGCTCTGCATCAGCGCCTTCATGATCCCCATCTGGGGATTCGGCGCCACCCTCCTGGTTCTGTCCACCCTGAATTTGTGCGCCGCGGCGCTCGTCCGTTTTTCAGGCATCCGGCCGGAGCAGAACAGCGCCGGCAAAGATTTAAATTGATCGATGATGGAGTCTGTCAGCGGCCGCATCCCCCGCTGCTGTCCGCCAGGCAAGCGGGCGCCTATCCGGTCTTTTCCGTACAAAATTGTGGTCCCCGGTCGTCAGGCCGCCGGGGGCCTTCAAGCGCTCCCAACAAACAGCTGCACGGGCAGACGGCGCCGGGCGGTCATGCTGCTGTTTCCTCCGGCACAGGGGCCGCAGCAGCCGGTTCCGGCACAGGCCCGCGCACGCCGAAGGATTTGGACGGGCATGTCCGGACCGCCTTTTCGAGATCTGCCCAGGGATCTTTCACCAGATCATAATGAACGACCGGGATTTTCCCGTCCATGGTGATGGCCCCGTTGGCCGTTGTCTTCGGATTCGCGCACAGGCTGCATCCGATGCACCCCACGCTGCAAACGGACTTGACCGCCTTCCCGAAATCCTTTGAGACGCAGGCGACGAAGACCTTCTGCGATCTGGGCATCAGTTCCATAATGCCCCGGGGGCATGCCTTCACGCACATGCCGCATCCCGTGCATTTATCCTCGAACACATGGGGGAGCCCGTTCTCCAGCATGACCATGGCGTCAAACGGGCACGCCTCCACGCAGTCCCCGAAACCCAGGCATCCATACACGCAACCCTTGGCTCCGTTCTGAATCAGCGTGGCCGCCTTGCATTGCCGAACACCCGAATAAACAGCCCTCTGTAACGCTTTATCCTTGTCACCCGCGCAGCGCACAACGGCCACCCTGGGCTCTTTATCGATCACTTCGCTTCCAAGAATCTGGGCCACCGCTTTGGCCACTTCAGCACCGCCCGGCACGCAAGCGTTCGCGGGGTATTTGCCGTGCACCACGCCTTCGGCAAAACCTGCGCATCCGGGCGCGCCGCAGGCCCCGCAGTTGACGTTCGGCAGAACCGCCTCCACCTCACCGACACGAGTATCCTTCGGCACGGAAAACACCTTGGATGCGATCGCCAGCAGGATTGCGAAGAATACCCCCAGACAGCCGACCATGCCGAGCGCCGTGATGATGGAAAGCGTCATGAATCGTCCTTTCGGAATATTGAAAAAAACCCATCGTTCGACCGATGGGTTTGCATGAAACCGGATATGGAAAGAATGCCTTCTACTGGCCTTTTTTCAGTTTCTGGATCTGGTAATCGGTCCATTGCTTCCAGTTGCGGTTCTTACCCGCCTCCTGATAGGCGGCAATGGCATTGGCCTTGTCGCCCAGGCCTTCGTATGCCTTGCCCTTCTCGATGATGGCCGGCGCAAAATTGGGCTTGTATTTCAGACAGGATGTGGCTGCGGCAAGCGCATCCTGATGATTACGCAGATTGTTCTGCGCCTCGGCGAGGCGGTAAAACGCGTCGCCGAAGGAAGGTTTCATGGCGACCGCCTGTTCCAGAACGTTCACTGCATTCTGGTATTTCGCCAATTCGATATAGGCGACGCCGAGCGCGTTGTAGGCCTTGTCATACCTGGGATCCGCGGCGATGGCGCTCTCGAAGGCTTCGGCCGCATTTTCGAAATCCTTCATCTCCGAATAGGTGAATCCGATCTCGTAGTGGATCTTGGCGCCGCCGGAATCCGAAGCAACCGCTTTCCGAAGCATGTCCAACGCCTTGGGATACTGGTCCATGCTCCTGTACAACGTCCCCAGCCCGATATAGGCTTCCGTGTAGGAGGGATCCTTTTCAATGGCCTTTTGATACGCGGCCTCGGATTCGTCATACCGCTTGAGGGCTTTCAGGCAGAAGGCCTTCCCGTAATAGGCCTTGACCGCTGCGGGGTCAAGCGCGATTGCCTGATCGTAGGAGGCGATGGCCTCGGCATACTGTTTCTTCCGCGTCAGGTCATTGCCCTTGTTGATCGCAAGCTTGATCTGGGATTCCTTGTCCGTGGCCGCCGTTGCGGAGGCCACCACATTGTTCAACTCTGTCTGAACGGCGTCGTATTCCGCCTTGGCCTCATCATAAGCCGCGCGGTTTGAGGTCTGGTTCGCCGCCTCCATCTGCCCGATCAGATCCTGCAGTTTGGCCTTCAAAGCATCGATTTTGGCCTGGGCGTCGGCCGCCTGACTGAACAGCGACGCGCTGAAAAAAACGGCGGCTGCCGTAAATGCTAGAACGAATGCCTTTCGTGCTTTCATTTTCCTGCCCTTCTCTTTGATTCAAGTCTAACCAGCGTGCCGAAGGGGGGATTTGAACCCCCACGCCCTTTCGAGCACTGCCCCCTCAAGACAGCGTGTCTGCCAGTTCCACCACTTCGGCGAATATTCTCTTACTGCTGATTCTCGCCCGTATTTTCAGATCCCTCCGCTCCCGGGATGATTTCCTCGCCCGGTGAAGCGGCGCCCGGAAGGATGTCCGCAGGCGATTGTTCGCGCACCTCCTCGATGACGCTCTTGGGCGGCCCCGCCTGCCTGGACCGGAGTATGGCGATGGTCATGGAAGTGACGGCAAAAGAAATGCCCAGCCACATGGTCACCTTGGACAGGAAGGAAGCGGCCCCCCTTCCGCCGAACATGCCCATGGCTGCGCCGCCGCCTCCGAACATGCCTGCAAGCCCGCCGCCCTTGCTCGACTGAAGGAGGATGCTGACCATCAGCAGGATGCAGACCAAAAGATGAATGACTGTCAAAAAAGTGATCATGGAATCTTCCTTCTTTTTTTCAGGATACGGCAGCCTTGACGATCGCAGCAAAATGATCGGCGTTCAGGCTGGCCCCTCCGACCAGGGCGCCGTCGATGTCGGTTTGAGTCAACAGCCCCTTTGCATTGTCGGGCTTGACGCTCCCGCCGTATTGAATGCGCACGGCATCCGATACCGCAGATCCGAAACGGTTTTTCAACCATTCACGGATATAACGATGAACAGCCTGCGCTTGTTCCGGTGTCGCGTTCCTGCCGGTCCCAATGGCCCACACCGGCTCGTAGGCAATGACCAGATGGCTCATGTCCGCTTCGGCCAGGCCCTCGAGGCCCCTGGTGACCTGCCGTTCGATGACCTGCTCCGTCTTGCCCTGCTCGCGCTCGTCAAGCAGTTCGCCGATGCAGAAGATGGGCACCAGGCCGGCTGCGAGCGCCTTGCGGATTTTCTTGTTGATGATTTCATCCGTTTCACCGAGAATGTGGCGGCGCTCCGAATGACCGATGATGACATACGTGCACCCGGCATCCTTCACCATCTCAGGCGATACCTCGCCGGTGAACGCACCGCTGCTCTCAAACCAGCAGTTCTGCGCGCCCACGCGGATATGGGTGTTTTTCGTCAGCGCCAGGGCCTGGTTCACGTACAGGAAGGGCGGGCATACGGCGATGTCCACCTTTCCCGCGTCCTTGACCAGGGGGATCAGCTTGTGGATGAGCGCCTCGGTTTCCTTCACCGATGCGTTCATTTTCCAGTTTCCGGCTACAAATGGGATGCGCATTGGTTTTTCCTATGCATTGGTCAGTGCTTCAACGCCGGGCAGCACGCGTCCTTCGAGCAGTTCGAGGGATGCGCCGCCGCCGGTGGACACATGGGACATGTCCCTGGACACGCCGGCTTTTTTCACGGCCGATGCGGAATCTCCGCCGCCGATGATGGTCGTCACGCCCCTGGGCGTGAGCTGGGCCAGCAGCTTGGCGATCGCGAAGGTCCCCTGCGCGGTCTGTTCGATCTCGAAAACGCCCATGGGCCCGTTCCACACCACGGTTTTTGCAGCCGTGCAGATCTCGGAGAATTTTTTGATGGAATCCGGGCCGATGTCCAGGCCGATCCAGCCGGCAGGCACAGCGTCCACGGAAACCATTTTGGTTTGTCCGATGACCCTGGCCTTGAAATCGAATTGATCGGAGATCAGGCAGTCGGTCGGGAGCACGATCTTTCCCGGCTTATCCTTCATGATCTTGGACGCGAAATCCAGGCTGCCTGAATCCAGCATGGATTTGCCGATTTCCTTGCCCTGCGCCTTGAGAAACGTGAACATCATGCCCCCGCCGATGATCAGGCTGTCCACCCTGTCCACCAGGTTCCTGATCACGGGGATTTTGTCCTTGATCTTGGCGCCGCCGAGAATGGCCACATAAGGCCGGGCCGGATTCGACACGGCCTGGCCGAGGAAATTGAGCTCCTTCTCCATCAGGAAACCGGACACGCAGGTCTTGAAATGCCGGGTCACGCCCGCAGTGGAAGCATGGGCCCTGTGTGCGGTACCGAAAGCGTCGTTCGCGTACACATCCCCGAGTTTGGCCAGGCTGCCGGAAAATCCGGCATCGTTCCCTTCTTCCTCGGGATGGAAACGCAGGTTCTCAAGAAGCAGGACATCCCCGGGCTTCAGGGTAGCCGCCATCTGCTCCACCTGCGGCCCGATGCAATCAGGCGCGAAGAGCACCTCCTTCTTAAGCAGTTCGCCGAGCTTCACGGCCACGGGTTTCAGGCTCATCTCCGGCACAACCTTGCCGTCCGGCCTGCCCAGATGGGACATGAGGATGACGGAGGCTCCCTGATCCAGGGCGTATTGTATCGTCGGCAGGGACGCCTTGATGCGCTTGTCGTCGCCCACGTTGTGTTTCTCGTCCAGGGGCACGTTGAAATCGACGCGCATGAGCAGGCGCTTGTCCTTCAGGGGGATTCCCTTGATCGATAATTTCTTGTTCATGATTGCCGTCTTCCCGTTTATTTGAGTGTATTCATATACTCGATCAGATCCGCCACCTTGCAGGAATAGGCCCATTCGTTGTCGTACCAGGCCACGATCTTGACGAACTTTTCGTTCAGCATGATTCCCGCGTTCGCATCGAAAATGGATGTGCGCGGATCATGGATGAAATCGGAGGAAACCATGGCTTCTTCCGTGTATCCCAGTATTCCCTTGAGCTCCGCTTCGGACGCCCGCTTCATTTCCTTTTTGATGTCGTCGTAAGTGGCCGGCTTCTCCAGGCGGCAGGTCAGGTCCACAACGGACACATTGATGGTCGGGACGCGGAACGCCATGCCGGTCAGTTTGCCCTTGAGTTCCGGGATGACCTTGGTGACCGCCTTGGCGGCTCCAGTGGAGGACGGGATGATGTTCGCGGCTGCGGCGCGGCCGCCCCGCCAGTCCTTCTTGGAAACGCTGTCAACGGTCTTCTGCGTGGAAGTCGTGGAATGTACCGTGGTCATCAGGCCTTCGGCGATCCCCCATTTGTCATGCAGCACCTTGGTGACCGGAGCCAGGCAGTTGGTGGTGCAGGACGCATTGGACACGATGTGCATGTCCTTCGTGATTTTCTGGTGATTGACGCCCATGACGAACATCGGCGTGTCGTCCTTGGCCGGGGCGGTGATCACGACTTTTTTGGCGCCTGCCTTCAAATGCGCGCCTGCCGTGTCCGCTGTGGTGAAAATGCCGGTCGATTCGACGACGAAATCCGCGCCGACTTCGTTCCATTTCAGATTGGCGGGATCCTTCTCAGCCGTGACGCGTACGGCCTTGCCGCCAACCACCAGCTTGCCGTCCTTCGCAGCCACGGTGCCGCTGAACGGACCGTGCACAGTATCGTATTTCAGCATGTATGCCATGTAATCGACGTCGATGATGTCGTTGATTCCCACCACTTCGAACCGCTTGGGATCTTCCGCCATGTACCGGAAAATCAGGCGCCCGATTCTCCCGAATCCGTTGATGCCGACCTTGATTGCCATTTGGCTTCCTCCTTTAACCTGTAACGTTCAATGAATCTGACAGCGAACGCCTGCCCCCGGGCTTGCTGCAGGGCAAGCGAGCAAAATTCAAAAATCCACTTCCTCAAAAGATCGAAGAATACCGCCGCAACCTGACGGGAATCTTCAATTTTCCGTCCTAAACTCTTCTTTTTCATCTTCTTGAATCTGCCTGATGCCTGAAAATAGATTCAAGAGTTTAAATTTGAAAAATTTTTTTTCAAAAGTCAAGGTGATTGTGGAAAATAACACGTTTTAATCATCAAAGAATTTTGCATAGATGTGTGCGCGAATTGTCTCTTGTCCCCCTTTCTTCTCAAGGGGGACCGTTCCGCCCGTCTTTTGGCGGAACGAGGGGGTCTTGTCCCCCTTTTTTCAGGGGGACCGATCCGCCCATCCTTTCGGACGGAACGAGGGGGTCTTGTCCCCCTTTCTTTTCAAAGGGGGACCGATCCGGGCCCGTCTTTTGGACCGGATCGAGGGGGTCACGAATGGGAAAAAATCTCAAGGCTGGTCTTATTCCGAGGTCACTGTATAAACCTTCGAATCCTCCGCCCGTTCGGATTTGGGTATGCCTGCCAGAATCCGCGCGAGCTTCATGGCAGCGAATTTCGGAGTCCCCACCGCTCCGGGTTCGTCATCAGCGTCCGTTTCATGAAAAAACCGGACATTCTGCTTGGTGGCGAGGGCTAAAACAACTTCCGAATCCTTTGAATGTCCTGGAAGCGTGCTGACCGTGATGAATCCATTTGCAGGCACCCGTATCCTTTCCCCGGCCTTCAGGAAATTTTCGGATTGCATCGGATTTGGGAAAAGCACGTAAACCGAATCGTTCGCAGCGAGGCACAGCACCGTCGCATGGCAATCCTTGCTTGCCTGTACCCAGAAAGCCGTTTTGTCCCCGGACCGAAACTCCCTTTTCTCCATTTCCAGGCCGATCCTGAAACCGGGGTCCTCCTCCCCTGTTTCGGACAGCACGCGCGCATTCATGAATACCCTCGCCAGAATGCCCGGCGGCCTTTCCGGATTGTCCGCCGGAATCGGGACGATTTCCCAGCGAAAAATTTGCTCCTCGACCACGCGGCCCTGGGATATGGCGTGTACAAAATCGCCGGCAGTCATGAAATTCCTCACCAGGGTTTCCGACTGAACGGAAACACCGCACGCCTTCTCTACAGCGTCCTGCCTGGCCCTTTGAAGCGCGAGGCTGTAGGCTTCCTCAGCCGTGATGTTCCGGATGAAGGCCTCGCCCGTGCTCTCCACCCATGAACCCTGATCCTGGGCCGCCGCCCATGAAGGGAATAGGGCAAGGCAAAAGACGACCGCAAGGTTGCTGCATTTTTTCTTATTCATCTGCATTTGTTCCCGAATGAAGTGATCAAACGTTCGTTCAATACGCGACAAGCACCTTTCCGGGATCACCCTGAACGACCGGGATCTGCTCCCTCCCGTAAAGCCTTCTTGCAGAGTAAGGCACGCGCTCCCCTAAAAAGGCGCTCATCTCCGAAAGCGTGATCCGCTTGTCCCTGTCTGTGTCCGCTTCTCCACGCAACCCGAGCAGAAAATAATACGTGAACAGCGAATGCCCTGTTTTCGGATACCAGCTCGATATCTGGTCGCCCGAGGAACTGGCCAGCAATGCGCCCGGCCCGCCGAGCAGCGGCATTTCAACCTCGATGAACATGGGACTTGCCTGGCGGATGATCATGCCGCTCTGTGATCCGCCTGAAAAGCAGGCATCCAAAACCACAGTCATGGATCTTGCCGGTATCTTGGCCAGATTCGCATAGAATACGTCGAGGGGGTACCCCCCGATCCGGATGTAGTTCGGATCGCTGTCGACCGGCATAAAATAAGCCTTTCCTGAAGACAGATCCGGCGCGCCGTGGCCGCTGTAATAAACGAACACGTCGGACCTGCCGGATTTGATCCAGTTGTAAAGCTTGCCCTGATGAACCTCCCGGTTTCCGAATATCAGTTCGAAGTCCGACTTCTTCGCGTTCTCAATAAAAATAATATTTTCATTTGAAAAACCGAGCATGGACACGGCATATTGCCTCATCGTCTTGGCGTCTGCCGATGCGTATTCCACGTCCGGGACGTCCGGATTGGTATAATCCCTGTTTCCGATGATCACGGCGATCGCGTCCGGATTCGGCGCGTCAAGACGCGGAATGTTCAAATCCACATTGACGAATTCAGGATCTGGCGGAGGCTGCGTCGCTTCATCCTGTTTGACCGGAACATCCGGGGGGATCGAAGGCTGTTCCATGTGCGAAGCCTGAACGGGTTCCGCGGCTTTTTGAACCTCCGTTGTATCCCTCTTCACCGGAAAAAAAATCTTGCCCGGTTTGCTCAGGCCGCGGGACTCCTGGGCGGACACGGAAAGGACAAGGCCCGCCGATGCGATAATAATCAGGCGTTTCATTTTACAGCCCTCCTTGAAAGCCACATCATCTCCATCTCGGAAGTGGAGACTCCTTTATTTCCCATCCTGTTTACGGGATCCATTTTCATGGCTGCGGCTATTCATCATTTCTGACCAGGCGAACCGAAAGACCGTAATGCCCAATGTCATAGTCCCGGTACACGCCCGAATAGCCCCAGCTCAGGTTCCGGTACCAGGCGTAGTCGGCGACGTACTCCGTAGCGGACCAGAATTTAGCGTTGTAACCCAGATTGAAGAAGCTACCGTTGAATTGGCTGCGGTACCCGCCCGGAAGCCCGGAAAAGCCGCTTTCTCCAAACGTTCCATAACTCTCCAGACTTCCATCATGCCACAGTGCGGCATTACCGGCTAGTTTGCTGCCTTCATCAGCACCCCGTCCTCCGGTATCATCGGCTTCGGATTGACTTATACCAAGGTATTTTTCCAGTGCTTTCCATTCCTCATCTGTCGGTACATGCCATCCCGGAGGAGCTATGTTACGGCTGTCGTTTACCGCATACCAGTTGTACAGATACCCGTAAATAGATGCGTTGCTTTCGCTGTTATTATACGCGCATCGAGCCCCCGTGGAAAGTCCG
>JAFGEX010000347.1 GCA_016931355.1 bacterium | reverse complement strand
GCCAGGGGGCCCATGGGGCTTGAAGACCTGACCACCTATAAATGGATTGTGATTGGCGACGGCCACATCAGAGAATAAAAACAAAGATTTCTCCGGGACGATGGCGCGTTTCGATCCGGCCGTTCATGGGCTTGCCCTGGACTTCGACGGCGTTATTTGCGACAGCATCGCAGAATGCCTGTTGGTCGGATACAATGCCTTCCGGGCCTTCACCTGCTCCGGCCCTGCGGTTTCCAGGTATGAGGAAATCCCTGCCGCTCAGAGAGCGGCAGCCCGGAGCCTGAGACCCTATATCCGCTCGGGCGAGGATTATGTCTATATTTACCATGCCTTTTCAGAGAATGCCGAAATCACGGACCAGGCGGCATTCGACTCCTTTTGCGTTCTGCATGCCGGCCTCAGGGATTCCTACCTCGACGCCTTCTACAGTCAACGGGAACGGATGGCTGTTCAATTTCCAAGCCATTGGATCAATCTCAATCCCCTGTATCCCGGCATGCGGAATTTCCTGCGCCGTTACAAAAAACCGGAAAGGCTTTTCATCGTTTCGACCAAACGCGCCGCTTATATCCTGCAGCTGCTTCGCGGTCATGGCATCCCGTTTTCCCCTGACCATGTGCTTGGCACCCATTCTTCCGGCCCCAAACCGGCCGTTTTGAGGGCATTGATCCAAAAGCAAAAGCCCGGAGCCCGACTTCTTTTTTTTGTTGATGACCAGGTGGATACCCTGCTTAAAATAAACAGTCCGGACATTTGCTGCATACTTGCCCGATGGGGATATACCGGTCCGGATCAGGTTGCATCTGCGCGGCAGGCGGATCTGACGGTCATGGATCTTCCGCAGTTCTACAAAACCTTCAGGGCCGGCGGAGCATCCGCATGATGGACGGCCGGGGTACATCAAATCCCGCTTCTGTCACCGGGCGGTTTCATCTCTTGTTTTCAGGCGCAGAGGTAGAAAGGTTTTTTTGCATCGGTCCGTCCAGTCCGGGATTGCCCTGAAAGGCACGCGGATCGAAGATCCATCCGGATTTTTTCCCCTGACAGATCGACCCTTCCGCGGCTGTATGCCGCAGCGCCACTTCCGTTCTGCATCAGGCGGGATGAATGAAAAATAAAACGGATGACGGAAAAATGGATCTCGAGGAAAAAATTGAAAAACGAAACATCCTTTTCCGGGGTCATTTTCTGGTTCTCGAAAACCTGCGCGTGCGGTTGCCGAATGGAAGGCAGGCGGACCGGGAAGTCATCCGGATGAGGAATTCCGTTGCGGTCCTGCCGTTGGATGACCTGGGTCAGGCCATCTTGGTGAGGCAGCATCGCCCTGCCATAGGCCGAACCCTGCTCGAAATACCTGCAGGATTGATTGAAGAGGGAGAAACTGCGGAAGAAGCGGCCATCCGCGAGTGCGAGGAAGAAACCGGCTACCGGCCCCTGCGCCTCAGCAGATTATTGGACTATGCTCATGCGGAGGGATACTCCACGGGCATGGTCCGGCTGTTCCTGGCCCATCCGGTTGTCCACACAGGGAAGATCCGCCTCGATGAAACGGAATGTCTGGAAACAGCGGTTCTTCCCCTGGCCGGGCTGCGGGAGATGATGGCTGACAACGAATTGCTGGATTCGAAAACCCTGCTGGCCGTTTTGCTGGCCGGTCACGGGAAGGATTTTTCCGAGCAGCGATAGCCGCCGGAAGGTTTCAGGCTATCCTTTTGCAGCAGGCGTTCCGGCCGGCTCTTCCGGCAGACTGAGGAATTGGAATCCCCTGTCCCGAATGCGCCGGAGAATGCGGGGAAGTGCCTCGATGAGTACCGGCCCATGGGTATGGCCGTCATGAAACACGATGATCGCGCCTGGATGCAGGTGACTGTCCACTGTGCGGATCAAACGTTCCGCGCTGTTTTCGGAAAAATCCCTGGAAAGCAGGCTCCAGAGGACCATGCGGTATCCCATATCCTCCAAAATCCGTCTGAAACGGGGATCAAAACGGCCGAAGGGCGGCCTGAACAGCCGGGGACAGTAGGAACAGCCGACAGCACGGGATACAGCCTCATGGGTTTTGGCTATTTCCAGGCGTATCCATTCTTTTTTCCTGAATTCCATGGACATATGGGAAAAACCGTGGTTTCCGATTACGTGTCCCTGCAGCCGTATTTCGCGCACCAGGCCGGGGTGCAGGGCAGCCTTGCTCCCGTTGAGAAAAAAAGCGGCCGGTACTTGTCCCTCACGGAGTATTTGAAGAATGGGAGCCGTATATTGCGGATGAGGGCCGTCGTCGAAGGTCACGAAGATTCCATTTGAGTCTCCGGATCCTTTCCAGAGCGCCCAGGGGAACAAAAAACGCATGATGCTTGGATTGATGATGACCAAGACGATGATCCCGTGTCCATGGTTGCCGAAAGCTGGATAACAATAGCATAAAAAATCATGAAAATCAAGGTCTAATCTTGAATTAGAGTCAATTTTTTATTAAATTTCAATTTCTAAAATGACATTCAGGAGGAGGACTGTCCGGATGGAGATTTTTAAGTTGGACAAGGATTTCAAGATAAAGGTCGGATTGGCGGAAATGCTCAAAGGCGGCGTGATCATGGATGTGACGCGCGCCGAACAGGCCAAAATCGCCGAGGATGCCGGCGCCGTGGCCGTGATGGCATTGGAGCGTATTCCGGCGGATATCCGTGCGCATGGAGGAGTCGCCCGCATGAGCAATCCGCGCGTGATCAAGGAAATCATGGATACGGTCAGCATCCCGGTCATGGCCAAATGCCGGATCGGTCACTTTGCCGAAGCCCAGGTTTTGCAGGCGCTCGGAGTGGATTTCATCGATGAAAGCGAGGTGCTCACACCAGCGGACGACAAATATCATGTGGATAAAGGGTCCTTCAAGGCGCCATTTGTCTGCGGCTGCAGGGATCTCGCCGAAGCGCTCAGAAGAATTGCCGAAGGCGCAGCCCTGATTCGCACCAAAGGGGAAGCTGGTACGGGCAATATCGTGGAGGCCGTCCGCCACATGCGCACAGTCCAATCCGAAATAAAACGGATCACCCTGCTGGGAGACGAGGAACTCGTCATCCAGGCCAAGGAGATGGGCGTTCCGGTGGATCTCCTCGTCTTCGTCAAGCGCAAGGGGAAACTCCCGGTACCCAATTTCGCAGCAGGCGGGATCGCCACACCAGCCGATGCCGCCCTGATGATGCAACTAGGCGCGGAATCCGTTTTTGTGGGCTCCGGCATTTTTAAATCCGCGGACCCGGAAGAGCGGGCCAAGGCCATCGTCATGGCTGTCGCCAATTACCACAATCCGGAAATCGTGGCGCAGGCTTCCGAGAAACTCGGGGATGCCATGCCAGGCCTCGAGATTTCCCAGATCCCCCGTGATCAGATCATTCAGGGACGCGGCTGGTAAATGGCGAAGGCTTTGGGTATTCTCGGTTTGCAGGGCGACTACGCACTTCACGCCAGGGCGCTGCACCGTCTGGGGATTCCCCATCGTCTGGTCAAATGGCCTGAGGATCTAAAGGATACAAGCGGCCTGATCCTGCCGGGCGGGGAATCCACGACTTTCCTCAATCTGATGGAAAAGACGGGTCTCCGGGACGCCATCCTCCGTTTTGCCCAAGAAAAACCCCTGATGGGCACATGCGCAGGCCTCATCGTTCTGGCCACGCGAATTCAAAATCAAAAAATGAAAACACTGGGTTTGATCGATCTTGAAGCGAAACGAAACGCCTTCGGCAGGCAGATCCACAGCTTTCAGGCGCCGGTTCGCATCCTTCCTTTTCAGGATCACCCTTCATTCGATGGCGTTTTCATCAGGGCCCCCCAAATCCTTTCACTCGGCGGGGAAACGCAGGCTTTGGGATTTTATCAGGAACAGGTCGTGATGGCGCGGAACCGTAACGTGCTCGTCATGACGTTTCATCCGGAACTGACTGCGGATACTCGAATCCACCGGTTTTTTTACCAGTCCTTTGTGCAAACGGTCTGATCCGTTCTTCAGGCGTGCACAGCCGGATATCCGGCGGTTTTGGCCATGACATTTCGGTCTTTTGCAAAACTCATCGAAAAGACATCCGTTGGATGGCATCGCGACAGGGCGCAACGGCTGTCCGCAGCCCTGGCCTTCTATACCGTCTTTTCGCTTGCCCCCATACTCATCATCATCGTATTTCTCGCAGGCCTGGTGTACGGCATCGAAACAACCCGGGATTTCGTCATCGAGAGAATACAGATTCTCATGGGCAAGGGCGCATCGGTCACCATTTCCTCCATTCTCTCGGAAGTCACGCGACCTCTGCCGAGCATACTGGCCGGTTTGTTCAGCCTGATGACCCTGTTGTGGGGCGCGACCACGGTTTTCAGCTGCCTGGCGGATTCATTGAACACGATTTGGGACGCGCATCCGCACGGGGGACGTTTCGGCATTCGCGGTTTTATCCGTCATAAGTTGCTGGCTTTTCTGATGGTTATTGCCACGGGTGTTTACCTGGTTTTTTCCCTGGTGATAACGACCGGAATCACTGCGATCGGCGCATTCTTCAAGGATTTTTTCCCCTTGCCTGTTTTTATTTTCCAACTGCTGGATTTTTCAACATCGGTGATCATGACAACCGTCCTTTTCGCAGTGGTGTTCAAGGTTGTCCCTGCGGTCAAGCAGCAATGGAACGATGTTTTTCCCGGCGCTCTGGTCACATCCGTCCTGTTTGTCGCCGGGAAATATCTGATCGGTCTGTACTTCATCAAATCGACCCTTGCATCCCTTTACGGCGCAGCGGGTTCCTTTGTCATCATCCTGCTCTGGATCTATTTTTCAGCTCAAATCCTCTTCTTCGGCGCTGAATATAATAAAGTTTACATGCGCCTGCACGGATCCGGCAGCCGCAGGCAGCCTGCCGGCCGACCGAATAAAGCGCCTCCATGAACGGGCGCCGCAAAGGCGCGGCACCTGGATTCCCGGACTTGTTTTTTGAATCCGAATCCTGTATATTGAATTGGACAGTGAGCGCATTCTCCGAGGTTTGCCGCAGGTCCCCGTGGCTTTGTTCCGGGATTGCCCCGGACTTTAATCCAGGGTAGGCGAGCGAATCTGAATATCTTTTTTCTTGAAGATCGAAGATTCCCCTGCATAGAGCCGTCGGGGAGCTTCAAATCGTTCACACAGTTTCCATTCTGCTGAACGCCGCTCTGTTCGGCCTGAAGGCTTCGTTGCTGGAGATGCTGCAACAAGCTGTTTTTAAAGCAGGCGGAGGAGAATCCCCGCGAAAATGAGGAAGGAAATTTTCATCGGAATGAGAAAGACAATCCTGCCCGTCTGCCGGCTGCGGAAAACAGACCCGCAGGCTGAAGGGAACGCGGCCGGCGGCGGAATCCAGAGGCATCATTCGAAACAGGCCGGGATATGAGAGCAAACCGCTATGTGATGGGGAGCACGCTGGTTGCCGCCCTGGGAGGCCTGCTTTTCGGATTTGACACAGCCGTGATTTCAGGCACCACCCAGCAGCTGGAAAGGGTTTTCAAACTGACCCCTTTTTGGCTGGGATTCACAGTGGCCACCGCATTGATCGGAACCATTTTCGGCTCTCTTTGCGCAGGCAGGCCGGGAGACCGGTACGGAAGAAAAAAGGTGCTGATCGTCATCGCCGCCCTGTACACGGTATCTGCCGTCGGCTGCGCTGTTTTCCGGAACTGGACGGCGCTCATGATCTTCCGGTTCATCGGTGGGCTGGGTGTCGGCGGATCGTCCGTTCTGTCTCCGATGTACATTGCCGAGATATCCCCTGCGGCTGTGCGCGGCAGGTTGGTGGCTGTCAGCCAATTCAACATTGTGGCAGGCATCCTGCTGGCTTTCTTCTCCAACACCCTGATCGACCGCCTGGTCCAGGCCGACGCTTGGCGATGGATGTTCGGTGTTGAAACGCTCCCGGCGCTTGTGTTTTTTCTTCTCCTCTTCTTCATTCCGGAAAGCCCCAGATGGCTTGTCAAGACGGGCAGGGAGGAAGAGGCGAGGAAAATCCTGGCCCGCATCGAAGAGTCCGGTGTGGAACAACAACTGGCCGACATTTCGGACTCTCTCAAAATGGAAAGCGAAGGGGCCGGGGAAAACCTGTTTTCCGGGAAGTATCGCAAACCCCTGTTTCTGGCCGTCGCACTTGCTTTATTCAACCAGCTGTCCGGCATCAATGTCATCATGTATTATGCGCCGCGCATCTTCGAAACCACCGGCCTGGCATCCGGCACGGCCTTGATGCAGTCGGTCGTCATCGGATTGACCAATCTGGTCTTTACGGTGATCGCCATGGCCACGATCGACCGTTTTGGACGGAAAACCCTGCTGTTGACCGGATCCGTCGGCATGGCCTTGTTCCATGGCCTGGTCGGCCGTGCCTTTCAACTGCAGCAGTTCGGCGGCTACGCAGTACTGGCCTACCTGGTCGGATTCATCGCATTCTTTGCCTTTTCACAGGGCGCCGTGATCTGGGTATTCCTGTCCGAAATTTTTCCGAACCGCATCCGTTCAAAGGGTCAATCCCTCGGAAGCTTCACGCATTGGATGATGGCCGCCGTTGTATCATGGCTTTTTCCCGTCGTTGTCAAAGTATCCTGGATCGGCGAAGCGCGGGCGTTCTTCTTTTTCAGCCTCATGATGACGGGTCAATTGTTTTTCGTTCTCAAATGGCTCCCTGAAACCAAGGGGAAATCCCTGGAAAAGATACAGAAGGAGCTGGGAATACGGTGAAGCCTCAAGGTCGCTCAGATGAATCTTGAACAGGTGATCGATACCCTCAACCGTTCCCCCGAATTCAGGGCGCAGGTCGGTTTGTGGGAGAAAATCCCCGCACGTGAGGCCCGGTTCGGGCCTTTTCCGGAACGTCTGGATCCCCGGCTTTTGGACGCCCTCCGGAAACGGGGCATCCGAAGCCTCTACACCCATCAGTCCGACACCATTGAACAGGTGCTTTCCGGAAAAAACGCCGTTGTCGTGACGCCGACTGCATCCGGTAAAACGCTTTGCTACAATCTCCCAGTCCTGGATTCCATTCTTGAGGATCCGCAGAGCAGGGCTCTCTATCTTTTCCCGACAAAGGCCCTGTCCCAGGACCAGGTCTCTGAACTGCATGACATGGTCGAAACGCTCGGTGTGGATATCAAGACCTTCACCTTTGACGGCGACACGCCGGTTTCAGCGCGCCAGACCATCCGCCTTGTCGGCCATATCGTCGTCACCAATCCGGATATGCTGCATCAGGGAATCCTGCCTCATCACACAAAATGGGTCAAACTGTTTGAAAACCTTAAATTTGTGGTTATCGATGAGGTGCATTCCTACCGGGGTGTTTTCGGAAGCCATCTCGCCAATCTCATCCGCAGGTTGAAAAGGATATGCAGATTCTACGGTGCTGCCCCGCGTTTCATCGGCTGCTCCGCAACCATTGCCAATCCCGGAGAATTATTCGGAAAACTGATCGGGGACGAGGCGGCGCTGATAGACCGCAACGGCGCTCCAGCAGGGGAAAAACACCTCATTTTTTACAATCCCCCCATTGTCAACCGGGAGCTCGGCATCCGCAAATCCTCGGTCAAAGAGTCGGTGCGCATCGCCCGGGAATTCCTGGGCGCAGACGTGCAGATCATCGTATTCGGCAGAAGCAGGCTGAGAGTGGAAGTCCTGCTGACCTATCTGCGCGACGCGATGCTCCAGCTCAAGCGGTCTCCGGAAAAAGTGAGGGGATACCGCGGCGGCTATCTTCCCAACGAACGACGAGAAATCGAGCAGGGGCTGAAAAGAGGAGAGATCCAGTGCGTCGTGTCCACCAATGCGCTCGAGCTGGGGATCGACATCGGACAGCTCTCCGTTTCCATCATGGCGGGTTATCCCGGCACGGTCGCCTCCACCTGGCAGCAGGCTGGGCGGGCGGGCCGCAGGGAAAAGGCGTCCGTAGCCGTGGTCGTCGCAAGCAGCAGCGCCCTGGATCAGTATGTACTCGGGCATCCGGATTATTTTTTAAAACGTTCGCCGGAGATGGGGATCATTGATCCAGACAATCTTCTGATCCTGCTCTCCCATCTGAAATGCGCGGCATTCGAGCTTCCGTTTGAACAGGGGGAAGCCTTTGGAACGGATGCGACCGGGGATCTCCTTCGTTACCTGGAGGAGCACGGCGTCATCCACAGCACGGAGGGACGTTATCACTGGTCCAGCGAAGCGTACCCGGCCGAAGAAATCAGCCTGAGAAGCGCGGCTCCGGACAATGTGGTGATCATCGACCTGACCGGCAAAGAACGGGTGATGGGTGAAGTGGACCTGTTCAGCGCGCCCGTCATGGTCCATGAAGAGGCCATTTACATCCACGAAGGCGAACCTTTTCATGTGGACAGGCTCGATTGGGAAAGGCGAAAGGCCTACGTCAGGAAAGTCAAGACGGATTATTACACGGATGCGCAGTCGAAGACGGATGTGAGGGTGCTGGAAGAATTCGAATCCGGATCCGTGCCCGCAGGATCGAAGGGCCACGGCGAGGTCAGCGTCACCACCGTGGCGACCCTTTACAAGAAAATCAAATTCCACACGCATGAAAACGTCGGGTCCGGCCAAATCCATCTCCCCGAACAGACCATGCACACGACTGCATACTGGTGGGAACTGGATCCCGAAATCTCTGACAGGCTGAAACTATCAGAGACGAATCTGGGAGATGCGCTCAAGGCCGTTTCCAACGTGTTTGAAAACGTGGTACCCCTCTGGGTCATGACCGATCCCAGGGACCTGCGGACGCTTCCGATGCTTCGCTCTCCCTTCGCCCGGAAGCCCGTGGTTTACATCTATGAAAATACGCCGGGCGGAGTCGGTTACAGTAAAAAAATTTACGGCCTGCACCAGGATCTTCTGAAAGCTTCCCTGCAGCTCATCACGTCCTGCGGGTGTGCGGGTGGATGCCCGTCCTGCGTAGGGCCGATTCTGGAAGTCGGGGAATCGGGCAAGAAAAACGCCGCAGCGTTGCTGCGTCTCGGCCTCGCGGACTCTGGTTGAATCTGACGGCAAGCGCATTCCCCTAAGCTTGCCGCGGGGCAAGCGAGCGAATACAAAAAATTTTTCCCCACAGATCGAAAATTCCCCGGCAGCGCGCTGCCGGGGAGCTTCAATCAAAGTTTAAGAACGGAGAGACAGGAATGCACCCTGCTTTTGAAGATTTGAAAAACAAAAATGCCGTGATCACGGGCGGAGCGGGCATGATCGGCAGGTCCCTGGCACTGGCTCTCGGCCGTTGCGGTGTCCGGGTGGCCATCCTGGATTTGAACCGGGAGGCGGCTGAAAAAACCGCGGCAGAGGTAACCGGTGAGACTCGAGGCATGCTGACGGCAGCCGCAGCAGACGTCCTCGAGAAGGAAAGCCTTGAAAGGGCACTCGGCGCGATCCATGAGTCGATCGGTGAATTGGATATCCTGATCAATTGTGCGGGCGGCAATGCGCCCGGCGCCACCACGGCTGCAGAACGTTTCGAGGAAATCCACCGCCGGTCTCCGGATGACACCTTTTTTGGATTGGATATGGCGGGATTCCGCCGGGTTTTCGATCTCAACGTGCTTGGAACAGTGCTTCCAACCCTGGTTTTCGCAAAAGACATGATCAAACGGGGGGGAGGAACCGTTGTGAACATCTCCTCCATGAACGCCTATCGGCCCCTGACGCGCATTCCGGCCTATTCGGCAGCCAAGGCATCGATCAACAATTTCACGCAATGGCTTGCTGTTCATCTGGCAAAAATGAATATCCGCGTCAACGCGATAGCGCCGGGTTTCTTCCTCACGGATCAGAACCGTTACCTGCTCCAGGACAAAAAAACAGGGGAATGGACGGAGAGAGGCAAGAAAATCCTTCAGGCCACACCCATGGGCGCCTTTGGAAAGGTTGAGGATCTTCAGGGCGCGCTCCTGTTCCTGGTTTCGGACCTCTCCCGTTTCGTCACAGGCACGGTCCTCCCTGTGGACGGCGGTTTCAATGCCTATTCCGGTGTCTGACCCAACTGTCTTTTTACCAGAAAACCACAGAGCGTCATGATGATTTACCAGAGACGATTCGATTCACCCCCCGATGCACAGGAGCTCAGGACAGAGATTCACTCTGTTCTGGAGCGCCTGGGCAGCAGAAAAAAAATCCTCATTATCCCGCCGGACTTCACGCGCTATCATTCCCAGGCCGGCCAATTGACGGAGTCCCTCTGGGAATTTTACAAGGATTGCAAGGTCGTTGTCCTGCCGGCCCTGGGTACGCATGTCGGCATGACACGACAGGAAATACACACAATGTTCGGAAAAATCCCGCCCGAGCTATTCCGGGTGCACAACTGGAGGACCGACGCTGCGACCTACGGCAGGATTTCCGCGGAAGAGGTCCATGCGCTTACGAAAGGCGCAGTGGATTTTGACTGGCCCCTCCAGATCAACCGGGACGTGGTGGAGGGGGGATACGACCTGATGCTGATCGTCGGACAGGTTGTCCCGCATGAAGTGGCAGGCATGGCGGGATTCAATAAATCGCTGCTGGTCGGTTTGTCCGGAATGGAAAGCATTCACAAAAGCCATTTCACGGGAGCGATGGCCGGAATCGAACAAATTCTGGGGCGCGAGAAAAATCCGGTACGCTCTCTTTTGGAAGCAGCCATGCGCCTGCTTCCGGAGCCCCTTCCCATCGTCTATGTCCAATCCGTTTCGGGTACGGATGCATCGGGCCGTTACGCGATCCGGGGATTGTTCATCGGAGACGATGCCGGCAGTTACAGCGCCGCCTGCCGCCTCTCGCTCGAATTGAACGTGACCCGACTTGAGAAACCGCTTCAGAAAGTCGTCGTGCATCTGGACCCGAATGAATACCAGAGCACCTGGCTCGGGAACAAAAGCATCTACAGGACCCGGATGGCCATTGCGGACGGCGGCGAATTGATTGTTCTGGCCCCGGGCGTCAAACGATTCGGAGAAGACGCTGAAATTGACCGCCTGATCCGACGCCACGCCTATTCAGGAATGAAGAGCATCCTCGAACGCATGGATGAGGATCCGGAGCTCAAGGCGAACCTGGGGGCCGCGGCTCATCTCATCCACGGGTCATCGGAGGGCCGGTTCCGGGTCACCTACTGCGCAGGGCGCCTCACGCGCCGGGAAATCGAGGCTGCCGGATACCATTATGAAAAATTACCGGCTGCACTCAAAAAGTACTACTCCGGGACCATCCGGGACGGATGGGGGACGATCCCAGGCGGGGAGGAAATCTATTCGATATCCAATCCCGCTACAGGACTCTGGGCGACACAAGAAAAAGTCCGGGATATTGAAGCGCATCCTTGATCCCGATCCGCTTCACCGGTGATCCTTGAGACTGCCGGTTTGATCCGGGGGAGACAAGACGCCTGCCGGTAACAGAAGGCTTTCAGGAGACAGGCGGAGGCATCGGAGCCCTTCTGCTGAAGGGATCATGAGGATGCGCCTCTATACGCCGCTGCAGCCCGCCGCGAACGGGCCTGCTGCCGGATTGAAGCTCCCAGCGCGTCAGCGGGCGGGGAATTTTCGATCTTTGGAGAAAAAGATATTCATTTTCGCTCGCTGATCCCGGGGCTAGGCCCGGGGCAGACCCGGGGGCAAGCGCGCAGGAATGCAGCCGCTGAGCGATTCACCTTAACAGGAGGAAACGATAGAAAATGAAAGCGGATATCGGACTGATCGGATTGGCCGTCATGGGAGAAAACCTGGTCCTCAATATGGAGAGTCACGGATTCTGCGTTGCCGTATTCAACCGCACGGTCTCAAAGGTGGATGCCTTCCTGCAGGGCCGGGGCAAGGGCAAGAACATCATCGGCACGGCATCCGCGCAGGAACTGGTGCAATCACTGAAAACGCCCCGAAAGATCATGATCATGGTCAAGGCCGGAAAACCCGTGGATGAATGGATCGACCTCCTCATTCCCCTGCTCGAAAAGGGGGATATCCTGATCGACGGGGGGAATTCCCATTTTCCGGATACCCGGCGGCGGACGGAATACGTCGAAAAGCGGGGATTGCTCTACATCGGCACAGGTGTCTCCGGAGGGGAAGAGGGGGCCTTGCGCGGACCTTCCATCATGCCTGGAGGGTCGGAAGCGGCCTGGCCCCATGTCAAGCCGATTTTTCAATCCATTGCCGCAAAAGTGGAAAACGATCCCTGCTGCGAATGGATCGGGGCCGATGGATCCGGGCATTTTGTGAAAATGGTCCACAACGGAATCGAATACGGCGATATGCAGGTCATCACCGAGGCCTATCATTTCATGAGGCAAATTCTCGGTATGGAGGCGGACGAGATCCGCGAAGTATTCGCCCATTGGAACGAGGGCGAGTTGAACAGCTACTTGATCGAAATCACGCGCGACATCATGGGTTTCAAGGATGCGGACGGGAAACCGCTCATCGATAAAATCCTGGACACGGCCGGTCAGAAAGGGACCGGGAAATGGACCGCCATCGCCGCCCTGGATCAGGGCATCCCGCTCACACTGATCGGAGAGGCTGTTTTCAGCCGTTGTCTTTCTTCGATGAAGGAGAAACGCGTTCTGGCCTCCCAAGTTCTGAGCGGACCTCCCGCCCGGTTTCGCGGGAGCCGTCAAACCATGCTCCGGAATCTCGAGAAGGCCCTGTACGCATCAAAAATCATTTCCTACGCGCAGGGCTTCACCCTGATGAAGGCCGCGGCTGAGGAGTATCACTGGAATCTGAATTACGGCAGCATCGCCCTGCTGTGGCGCGGCGGATGCATCATTCGTTCCGCTTTTCTCGGGAAGATCAAGGAAGCCTTCGACCGCAACGCCGGTCTCGACAACCTGCTTTTGGATCCTTTTTTCAAGGACAAGATCGATGCATGCCAGCCGGCCTGGCGGAAAGTGGTCGCCGAAGGGGCGCTGAACGGCATCCCCCTTCCGGCCTTCGGTTCAGCGCTCGCCTATTATGACGGTTACCGGACGGCAAACATGCCCGCAAATCTCATTCAGGCGCAACGGGATTATTTCGGAGCCCATCAGTATGAAAGAACCGATGCGCCCAGGGGAGCGTTCTTCCATACGAACTGGACAGGCAGGGGCGGTCAGACCCATTCAACCGCCTACACGGCCTGATGACTCGGAAGGGCTTGACGGCATCTCTTTTCCACACGGGAGACGGCGGATGATCAACGATAAAAAAAGTTTTCTGCTGGGCAGCCGAACCGCTGTCCTTCTCTACGAGTCTATCGCAGACTTGCCCGTTTACGACATTCATACACATGTCAATCTGGAGGCCATACTCCGGAACGAGCAGGCGCCTGATCCATGGACCGCCCTGTGCCAGGGGGATCATTATGTCTCATCCATCATCGAATCTCTGGGCGCCATGTCCAGGGAAAAATGGTACCATCCCGGGACGACTCCCGAGATGAAATGGAACGCCTACGCAGCGGTTTTCCCTCTCCTGATCGGAAACCAGGTGCAGGACTGGATGCGCATGACGCTCGATGAACTCGGCGTGGCATTGCCTTTCGATTCAGAAAATGCAAAAAGAATATGGGACCAGCTGACTGAAACGTTTCAGGATTCCAGGTGGAGTCCAATCAACCTCTTTAAAGACAGTAACATACGATTAATGGGGACAACCGATAGTCCGGTCGATTCCCTGGATGCCATCAGGAGGTCTGCAGAGGTATTCCCAAAAGGATACTGGAT
>JAFGEX010000346.1 GCA_016931355.1 bacterium | reverse complement strand
GCTGGAATCGACTGAAACCCTGGGCATGAATCTCATCCGCATCCTGACCGAGCAGATCCGGGGCAGCGTGAAAATCATCCGGAAGAACGGGACAACGGTTCAGATTCATTTCCCGCTGCAGACCGAATCCGCGGGAGGAAAGCCATAAGCCGTCTTACGGCCAGTAAAAAAACCCGGGGCGCCTCCTGTTCGGACGGCCCGGGTTTTTCTGCAGTGGGGATTTCCGTGCTCAACGCCGCCCCGGATGGAGAGGATGGGCTTTCCTTCCGGCCTGAGCGAACCGTCCCTTATTTCACATTGACGCCTTCTGACAGCAAGACCGGTTTTCCTTCCGGTTTCGGTGTATCATCCCTTATTTGACGTTCACGCCTTCAAATAGCACAACCGGTTTCTCCCCCCGCGTGTCTTCCTGCTTCACGGTCATGCACACCGACCGCTTTTCTCCGGGCATCAGGGAGATGTAATTGTCGCTGAAAAACACGGGCAGGATCAGTCCGCCGCTTTTTTCTCCTGCAGCCTTGAGCCGAATCATGGGCGCCGGATGCACGGACGGATTGGACAGTTCCGCTGTGATGCTCCACACGCCGCCCTCGAGTTTTACCTTTACCTTCGATTTCAGCGTGACAGACGGCAGGGACCGCAGCGCCTTAAAATGATTCTCCTCCAATCCCCTCCAGTAGAAGTTTTCCGATACAGTGCGGCCTTTCCGGCTCAGTTTCAGGCGGATGAAATAAACTTCGGAAAGCTGCTGCGGGTATTCCAGTTTCAGGCATCGGACGACCGCGTCCTGGCCGCAGGACAGGGAAACGGATTTTTCCCATTGCAGGGATCCGTCCAGATTCAGAAGAGTTGCAGTCGCTTTGAGGCCGTCTCCTTTCCTGCTGCTGGTGTTGACAACCTCGACGCTGTCGGTCGCCGGATTCCACTGGATATGAAGCGGTTCGCACGCCTTCCTGCATCCGAAATAGGCGGCCGTGGGATCGAAAAAGTAATCGTAGGTCTGCCACACAAAGGAAGGCCAGGCAGGATGGCTCATCCAGAGCAACAGGCCCATCCGGTGCTTCGCCTGGGCTTCGAACATGGCGCGGTAGCCCTGATAGTTGATCCATTGCGCGTATCCGGTCCAGTCTGCGGCATTGTCGAACTCTCCGAATCCGTCCTTCATCATCTGATTGAACGAGTTACCGCCTTGCGCGCCTTCCAGGCAAAAATCGTGCAGCCCCCACATGCGGCCCTGCGGCCAAAGCGCTGAATCCGGCATCATGGATTTTAGGCTTTCGAAATGTACGATGGCAGGCATGCCCATTTCGCTGTGCAATTTTTTCGTGGCGCGCCTTTCGAAATAATGCTTGAGGGGCATGGCCCTGTACGGCCCGCCTCCGCTGACCGGCCCCCATGCGGAATTGGGAATGTAATGCAGGTCCGGATGATTTTCTTTTATCAGATCCCTGAGGCCGGAATCCAGAATCTCCGGCGGATTGCCCTCGTTGCGGCCGCAGTACAGCGCCATGCTGGGGTGATTGCGCACGCGGAGGATCAGGTCTTCCGCGTTTCTGAGGAACATTCCGTTGTCGTCCGGATCCGGCCCGTCCGCCGGGTTGGCCAGCCAGAAATCCTGCCAGACCATGACGCCGTGCCTGTCGCAGGCCTCGTAGAATTCATCGTCGCCCGTCTGCCCGACCCAGTTGCGGATCATGGTGAAATGCTGGTCCTGGTGATAGGCGACCGCGATGTCGTATTCCCGGCCCCTGTAGCACAGGTTGGATTCCGGAAAACCCCAGTTCCCGCCTTTGGCGATCAGCCGCCTCCCGTTGATCCAAATCCTCAAGTCACCGCCTTCCTCGCTGAAGGTCATCTGCCTGAGACCGGTCAAAAAGGATTTGCTGTCCGAAATCCCGTTGTCGGTCTCGAAACGGATTTCAACAGGGACTAGGTTCTGTTCCCCGTATCCAGCGGGCCACCAGAGCTTCGGTTTTTGAATGCGAAGGCCAGGCTGGGTGGTGAGATCGAGATGAATGGATTTCGCTGCAGACGCTTCCAGGTTCACGGGCATTTCGAACGCCGTCTTTCCGATGCGCACGCACAGCTTTCCTGTAATCGGCGCCGGTTCGTGGTTTTGAAGCAACAGGTCCAGGCTGATATCCGCGCGGGATGTGTCGGGAAGCGGAAGCACGGTGCGGACATAGGGTTTTTCGATGGTTACTGCATCCGCTGCGGTCAGATAAACATCGTTCCAAATCCCGATGTTGCGGCCGCGTATGGTCGGGATCCAGTCCCAGCCGATCGAGGCATGATAGGTCGGATTGTCCGCTCCAAGCGCTCCGCCGTTCTTGTCCGGATTCTGATAGGTTTTCTCCTTGACGGATCCGGGCGTTCTGTTTTTCTCGATGCGCACGGCCAGCGCATTGACCTTCCCGGGGGCCAGGGTGCCGGTCACGTCGAAACGCCCCCTCATAAATCCGCCTTCAATGCGGCCGAGCTTGAGCCCGTTCAGGAAAACTTCGGCTTTCCAGTTGATGCCGTCGAAATTCAGGAAAATGCGGCGTCCGGACAGCGAGGCATCCGGCGTGAACTCCGTCCTGTACCAGAAATCCGAATGGAAGAAGGAATCTGAAATGAGGAGCTGATTGTCCCCGAAATTGGGATCCGGGATTGCCCCTGCGTTTTTAAAGCTCATCAAAACCGTGGCAGGCACTGTAGCGGTCACCCAGCCGGAATCCTGAAAACCCGGCTTGGACAGCAGGGCCCCGTCGGCCCGGACCAGGGATTCGCGCTGCAGGCGCCAGGGACCCCCGGCCAGGTTCATCCTGCCCTCCTGCATGGAGGCGGCCTGGGATTCCGGCACAGGCACAGGTCCGCCTCGGCCGAACACCTCCATCTCGCTGAGGATGAAACCGCTGCGTGACGCAGCCCGCTGCATATAAATCCGCACGTATCTCGCCTTTTGGGGCCTGCTCCAGCGCAGGGTGTCGGACTTCTGCGGATTCGGCGGGATGGGCAGGGCGTCGATCCAGTCTGCCGCATCCTGCGACAGCTGCACGGAGCCGGTCGCAGGCTTGCTGATCCAGTGCAGCATCACACGGTCCAGGGAACAGGTTGCGCCGAGATCCACGCAAATCCATTCATTCCTGTTTCCTGCGCTTTTCCAGGCGCTCGTAAAACGATGCGGGCCTCCAACAGGGACAGGCCGGCCGCTGTTGAAAAAGTCCCATTCGCCGATGCTCCATCGCGTTGCGTTCTGCGCGTCCCATTCGATGCGGTAGAACCTGTACCGCACAGGGGATTTCAAGGCAACGGCGTGGTTGAAAACGCGGAAGCGCGGCCTGCGGAACCATCCGAATCGTCCGGGCAGGGTATCTCCGGGCAGCCCGGCGCCTGACAGTCTTCCCAGTTCCGTCCAGGACGATCCGTCATCCGATCCGAGAAAGGCGCATTTCCATCCTGCCGGTTCACGGTCATCCGCCTGCAGGCTCCCGGACACGGCAAGGCTGTCCACGAGAGGCGCTTCAGCACCGGCGAGTTCCAGCTCTATCCATTTCTCCGGCCCCTCCAGTTCCAGGGTGGTGACCCTGTTTTCGTCAAACATCCATTCCCGCTCGTTTTTTTTCAGCATGCCGCGGCCTCCGGCGGATACCGCGATCCAGGCCGGAAGGGCCGTGTCCCTGATCCCGTCCGTCGCCAGCTGGCCGGTCAGGTTGTAATCATAGGCTGAGGATTGATAAACAGGCCTCCTCTGCGCAATATTCCGGTACGTGAGCGTATCCAGACGCATCACAGGAGAGAAGTCCTCTGCCGGGTCGCCCGGGTAGACGCCGATGCCCCGCGTGAACGGCTGCCCGTACAGGCGGGAAGCGCCTGCAAGGCAGAGCGTCAGGCAGAAAAGCAGCGCCCAGGGCGTGAAAGACGGTTTGAAGTCGAAAAGTTTATTCTTTGTGGCGGTTTTTTTCATCATGTTTCTCCGGTAGGATCGGATGAATTTCCCTCACCTCCGGGAGGACGGACCCGTTTCATTCGTTTTTGAGTCGATATTTTTTACGGATTTCCATCACAGAGTCCTTCCGGAGGTGATGTGAGCTTCAATCACGGCATGCCGGTTGTATCCAGCGGCGCATGCTGGACAAAATCGAAAAGCGCGTAGTTCTCCTGATAGGGGATGTGATCGCCCAAAAACTGCAGGTTTTCCACGCTGCAGTATATATAGAAAGGTGTTTCCAGGCCGAAGCGGAGCTGCATCTCCTCGATCTTCAGGGTATCCACGCTCCAGACTGCCAGGTATTTCCATTCGCCCGCCTCTCCGGTCAGGTCCAATCGGATGGAGAGGTCGTACCATCTGTCCCGTTTGATGAGATGTTTCGTTGATCTGGACGGATCCGCCTGGCAGGTCGTGAATACGATCAGGTCGTCCCCGGACGCCTTCAGCAGTTTCCTGTCAGTGGACTTCCCGTAGCCGATTTCGAAGTCGAGTTCGCGTGTGTCCGAATGGTAGAGAAAGGCGCCGATGCTGGCCTGGTCTCCCTCGCCCATGACAGGCACGAACACGCGCCAGGTATAAACGCCCGCGGTATATTTTTCCTGCGTGCGCACTTTGGCCCTGTCCCATGTGTTCGCCCTCGTGTGTATGCGCAGCTTCCCGTCCGCTATGGAGTAGTTGTCCGGGCCGCCTGTGTTCTGGGAATCATCGGTCCATCCGGAGAGAGTGTTGAAGTCCCAACGGTACATCAGCGGGCCCGGGTCTCCGTTCTTCGCCGGATTGTCCTTTCCGCATCCGGCCAGGGCGAGAGCGGCGGCCAGGAGAATACCGGGAGCGATGCGGATGTTTTTTCGGAACGCGCGCTGCAGCGTACAACCGGGTATCAGTTTCATATCTTTTTCCTATTTGGCGAGAATCATTTTTTTCGTTTCAATCCGGCCGGCCGCGCGGAGGCGGCAGATATAGACGCCTGCCGGGAGATTTTCCGCGGAGAAAACGGCCGTATGGCTGCCCGCAGCCTGAACGCCTTCTGCAGGAACGGAAACGAGCCTGCCGGTACGGTCATAGACTTCGAGTCTCACAGGGCCTGCGGTGGGAAGCGTGTACGGGATCAGGGTTGCGGGATTGAAAGGGTTCGGAAAGTTCTGCCCCAGCAGGAAAGAGGCGGGGGATGAGGCCGTTTCCTCTTCCACGCCTGTTAAAGGATCCATGCTGGCGATGATTTCCTCTTCGGTCAGAATGCCCTGGTAGATGCGTACATCGTCGATCATCCCGTGCCAGTTGTAAACATTGCCGGGCGGCATGGCCCCGATGAATACGGGGCGCGTCACCTGAAAGCCGGCCGTGGTCTCGTTGGCTTCCGCGGAAGGCGCGCCGTTGTAGTAGATCTCCATGAGCCCGTTCACGCGGTCCGCGGTCATGGCCACATGATTCCATTTGGCATCCTCAAAGGTGTTCTCCGGGGTCTGAACGTCGATGCGGTCCGTACCGTCCGAGGGTTCGATCAGGATGCGCTTGTTGGCCGTTTCCCAGTTGTTGACGAAAAGCTTGAAGCCGTCGATGCGGCTTCCGCCTTCACAGTTGGCGACCAGGGTCTGGATGTTGGTGACGTCCGGCAGGAGCAGGCACCACAGCGTGATCGTGAAGGTGTCTCCGAAATCGAATGCCGCGATCTCGGCGCGGCCCGTGCCCTCCAAAAGCAGGCTGTGGCTGCCTTCCGCGGCATCATCCAGGTAGGAGGCGTCTCCCTTGAGCTCGGCGTTGAATCCGTTTCCGGACACATCGTTGCTGTTCTGGTTGAATGTCCAGCGGGCCAGCAGAACCGGTTCGGCGGCCGCGGGATACAGCATCCACAGCGCCAGTACGGCGGCCGCCGTCATGCTCAAATTGTTTTTGTTCGTTTTCATGGAACTCTCCTTTCTATAGGATGGAGCAGAACGATTTCGATGCCGTTTTCCGCAGGCAGGACGGCCGCGCCTCCCGGTACCTCGGAGAAGATCAGGAAATCAGACGGAGCGCCGGATCCGAAGTCCAGGTCGCGTACCGGCATGCGCGTCAAATTGGTCACGATGAGCCCGTTCTGTGGATGCTTCAAATGGATTTTCTGGAAAGCCGCAGGCCCCTCCTGCATGCGGAGAGCGTTGAATGCCTGCAGGAACCGGATGACGGCGTCCTGGTTCATCTTTCTGACGGACCGGTTGACCAGAAGCGCGAGTTCTTCTATGGAGGATTGGTCGAGGTCATCGAGGCTTGCGGTTGCGGTTGTGAAGCATACGGCGCATCCGAAGTAATTTTTCGGAAGGCTTTTCAAAATCCTCCTGAAATCCACGGGGCAGGTCACATGGGTTTGCGTATCCCCTTCAGCGGAGGTCCAGCCGGGCAGGTGTTTTTTCCAGATCGAAGCGGTGATCAGATCGTTTTCAGAAAGCAGGACATCCGGAAGTCTTTGCCGCGCTTCATCCACCATAGATTTCAGCTCTTCTTTTGAAATGAACAGGCGTTCCTCGCGGGATCCTGCCCTCGAGTCCGGACGCATTTCCCCGTAAAAAAGCCCGCAATGTTCGAAGATATCCTTTTCGCCTGTGGCCCTGCCGCTGTCCTGAAACGCCGGGAAGGCTCCATGCCGGTCCAGGCCGGGCTCGAGGAAACGGTCTCCCCTCGCCAGCCTCGCCCAGGAGGACATGAAATGAAAGAAGCTGAATCCGTCCACCAGGGCGTGGGACAGGCTCACACCCAGAACGGATCCGTCCGTGGTGCGGGTCAATACGATTCGGGACAGGGGATTCCCTTCGGAAGTGACGACCGGTGTGATGTAATTTTTTAGTTCGCGGTCCTTACGAAATGTCCGGTCTGAGTCCTGGACGCGGAAGTCCATCCCCCCCTCCGGACTGTAGCGGTATTCCGTGTCGCCATGCCGGACGAGACGGCTGTTGACCAGGGGGAAATGCCGGACGATTTCATCGAGGGATTTCTTCAGTTGGTCCGGATTCAGCCCGGACGGGTAAAAGAACGCGAATGTGATGGGCTGGGATCCCGCGCCTGTGAAAAGGTAATCCACGGGTCCGAAAATGACGTCAGGCATGAAAATCTCCTCCAGACAAAAGCGGCTGATTCATCACCTCCGGGAGGACTGTTGATTTTCAAACGTTCTTTAAATCTACACCATTTACTAATTTTTCCGGTAAAAGTCCTCCCGGAGGTGATTCGACATTACAGCGTCCATCCCTCCCGGTAAGGCGTCTGGATGAAACGGTTGGCTTCCGGTTCGTTCGTGACCTTCATGGTCGCGCCGTCCCAGTACAGTTTTCTTCCCATGCGAAGGGCGATATTTCCCAGGAGTACGGTCTCGGTCATGGGGCCCGCATATTCAAAATTGGAAGAGGCCGGTTCGCCGCCCTTGCACGCGCGAAGCCAGTCCGCTTCGTGGCCGCCGCTGCCGCCCGGTATTCTCGGCAGCCTGGCCGGAGGCTGCTTGTATTCCCTCATCCTGGACTCGGGTATCAGCCTCGGGCTGTCCCCGTATTCGCCGCACATCAATTTTCCCTTGTCCCCGATGAAGATCACGCCGCTGGATCCGTTTCCCATCTGCCTTCCGGGCTCAAGCTCTTCGGGACGGGGAGGCATCATTCCTCCGTCGAACCAGGTCAGCAGCACAGCAGGCATCTTCCCGCGCGCCGGGAACTGGAAACGGATGATGGAAGAGGCCGGGGGCGTTTCGTCCATGGTGCTGGTCATCAGGTCCCAGGCCACGTAGATGTTGGGTGAACAGGCTTCCACGCTGGTCGGGGCGCCGAGTTTCAGGGCTGAGAACACCGGGTCCAGGACATGGCAGCCCATGTCCCCCATGGCGCCGCAGCCGAAATCCCACCAGCCCCGCCAGCTGGCCGGGAGGTAGGAAGGATGATAGGGCCTGTAGGGGGCTGGTCCGAGCCATAAATCCCAGTTCAGCGTCCGGGGCACGGGCGCGCTTTCCCTGGGTCTGTATATCTGCTGGGGCCACACCGGCCTGTTGGTCCAGGCATGCACTTCGCGCACGTGCCCGATGGCTCCGTCCCATATCCATTCGCAGATCATGCGCACGCCGTCGCCTGAATGCCCCTGATTGCCCATCTGGGTAGCCACTTTCGCCTCGCGCGCAGCCTCGGTCAGCCTGCGGGCTTCGAAAACGGTGCGCGTCATGGGTTTCTGGACAAAGACGCCCTTTCCTGATTGAATGGCTGCCATGGCGATGGTCGCGTGCGAATGATCCGGAGTGGCGATGATCACGGCATCGATGTCTTTCTGCTTTTCGAGCATTTCGCGGAAATCCTGGTACTTTGCAGCCTTCGGATAATGGGCGAATAGATGTGCTGCGTGCTGTTCGTCCACGTCGCAAAGCGCAGTGATGTTGGCGCCCGCCTGGGCCGCTGCCATGACGTTCCATCCGCCCATGCCGCCCACGCCCACGCCTGCCACGTTCACCGTGTCGCTCGGCGCCTGGCGGCCGGGGCCCCCCAGCACTTTCCCCGGGATGAGGGTGAATGCAGTGCCTGCAGCAGCCATTGCGCCGCCCATGAACATGCGCCTGGACATGGTTTTGCCTTCTGATTCTGCCTTTTTTTGATCCATGGATGCTCTCCTTTTCCTGTGACGGAGGACCGGCGGTTCCTTTCAGCCGGGATACCCTGAATCCGTTTGAGGATTTCGAGTCAGGCGGTTTTTCAATGCATTGGAATTTTTCCAAACGGAATTGCGTTATAAAAAGATAGAATACCCGATCGAGAATGTCAAGTTTGATTTGGAAGCGGAGCGTCTCAACGGCGCGGGGGGCTGCCGCGCCCCTGCCGTATCCGCAGGGCGCCGGGAAGCGCCTTATTTTTGATAGACGCGTACGTAGTCGATTTCGTATCTGGCTGGGAACTGGGTGTTCGAGGGATCCCCCCCGGCTGTCCCGCCGATGGCCAGGTTGACGATGATATAATGCTCCTGCTGAAAGGGATTGAAATCCGATCCGTCCCTGTTGACTGCCTGTGTCACGTCGAGCGCATTCAACGGCATGTCGTCCAGGAAAATCCGTATGACTTTGTCGTTCCAATCCATGCGCCAGACATGGAACTTCTCCTGCCATTCCGGATCGCCGAAATCCGCGAGAGGCTTGAAAGAGCTGTCCCAAACAGCCTGCCATTTCTGCGCCGCGCCCCAGGCGAAATTGGCCAGTATGCCGTTATTATAATATTCCATGATGTCGATCTCGCCGCAATGGGGCCAGTCCCCCATCCTCCCCAGGGTCCAGAAAGCGGGCCAGAGGCCTGCCCGCGCATCGAAACGGGCCCGCATCTCGAAACGCCCGTATTTCCAGGAGTGCAGCCCTCCGGTCAGCAGGCTCGACGACGTGTATTCGGCATATTCCCGGTTCGTCTTCCAATCGCCGCTTCCGGCCGAATAGGAGGGATTTTTCACCCGTTCGCGCCTGGCCTCGATGACCAGCAGACCGCCGGCGCACACCGCGTTTTCGGGCTGATACCACTGCGCCTCTTCGTTCCGGACGAAGCCGCTCTCGAATTTCCAGTTGGCCGGATCAGGCGCCCCATCCGAATCGAATTCGTCGGACCAGACCAGGCGGTATTCTCCCGTTGCTCCGGACGGTCCGCCGGAGTCTTTTTTGCATCTGCAGGAGCCGCCTGACAGGACGGCCCATGCAGCGAATCCGGCGGCAAACAGCCTGATCGGCGTATGCTTCACCATGCGCCCAGCACCGCTCCCATGACCGCATAGAGGACCACGAAATATCCGGCATCGATGAGGAATAATTTGAATGATTTTCTCGCGAAAAGATAATGGACGCCGATGGCCCCGGCGATGAACAGGATGCCGACTTTCAGTCCTGTCATAAATCCCGACAGCAGGCCGGCATGCCTCCCGATGGCCAGGTCCAGGGCGACGGCTCCGGCCAGGATCAGAACGAATGCGGAGCCGAATATCAGCGGCATGTTCGCCTGCCCGATTTTTTCCTTGCTGAGCCCCAACTCGGCCGCCCATTTGTTTCCGAATAGAAGCGGCGAATACCACAACGCCCCGATGACAAAGGCCGCCGCGGCGGCAGCCACGACGGAAGGCCAGTGGACGTTTCCCAGAGCGATGATCGGGCACATCGGGATCTCCTTTGATTGGATGATGAGAGTCTGGGTGCGGAAGCTCCCCGCTGCGGGGAATCTTTGAACTGCGACGCACTTTTATAGATGCGTCGCAGTCTTTCGCTTGCCGGATTCAGGCTGTTTCATGCCGGACAGGCCTGCGGCCTATCTCAGCGTATGCATTCCCGGCCCGCAGGGTGAGTCCGCTCAGAAGAACGGCGGGCGCCGCTTCCGGCTCCCTGCCGGCCGGTTTTGATCCGGACCTGATCGAAAGATACGACAAATCTTCCGTATCGGCAAGATCGTTTTTTTGTTGACTTTTCAAATGTGCTTTTGTAATTTCCCCATGGCAACTAATACGTAAACGTAATATTTTCCCCCGATCCTGAAAATGAACAAAGGGCACAACCTCGTAATGGCCTTGCGGGCCGCCTATCTTTCCATGCACCGGCAGACGAACGCCCATCTGGCGGCAGTGGGCGTCACGGCGGACCAGTTCGTATGCCTGGCATTGCTGGCGGAGGAGGACGGCATCACGCAGCAGGAGCTCGTCCGGAGGGCAACGTCCGATCCCAACACCATCAGGGCCATGCTCATGCTTCTGGAAAAGCGGGGTCTGGTGAAGCGGGAAAGACATCCCACGGACGGCCGGGCGCGCCATGTCACGCTTACCCCCAGGGGACGGGCCGTGTACCGCCGTTCCATGGAGGAGCTGAAGGAGGTGCAGGACGTTTTAAAGGCACAGATCCCGTCCGGCGCGGAGAAGATCCTGATGAGATATTTCGAGAGCATACCGGCGCATCTGTCCGCCTGAACGGGTCCATGTGACCCGGCTGTTTCACGTTAAAGGTTTAAAGAAATGCAGGTTCATTTTCACGTTTCCACAAACGAAAGGAGCTGAACATGAAGAAGGCTATCGGGTTACTGGCCGCATTGCTTTTCGTCATTTCGCCGCTCTCCGGCCAGGAAATGCTGGTCAACGGCAATTTCGACAATACGGAAGGGTGGACCGTCTATGACATGGGAGGCTCGTTTCCAATCGCCTATGAAATGTCTTACTCAGACCTGGAAGGTCCGGCATTCGGAGACGGGCCCTTCCTCTTTGTTTACGCGGAGACGAACAGTTATATCAACATCCTTTTCTGGCAAAAGCTCACCCTGAAGGCTGGAACCACCTATATCCTCAGAGGAGCTTTCAAGGATTACACGCCTGATTTCTGGGGTGTGGACCTCAACCAATTTTGGTGTAATGTGTATTTGTCGGAAGAGGAACCGGTTGACGGCACTGATTATATACCTCCGGCAGGAGGTGATACTGCAGATAAATTGGCCATGAATACTTGGGACGGATGCGGTGCGGGCGTGGACGGGACATTTCAGAATGATGGCTGCGGAGCAGGGCATGATTCCCTGTACACCGCGCCCGGAGAGGGGGGGGTGGACACCACCATTTATTTCGGCATCAAAACCGGCATCTGGACGGACGCGACCTACTATGCCATGGCAGTGGGCATTGATAATATCAGCCTGGTTCCGGAGGGCGGGTCGGCTGTCGAGCATGACGCCCTGAGTCCGGACGGATTCGCCCTGTATCCCAATTATCCGAATCCGTTCAATCCAGAGACGACTTTCAGCTTCGATTTGCCCGGAACATCGGAAACGACTCTGTCCATCTACAACGTTAAGGGCAAGCTCGTGCGCACCCTGGTCGCAGAGACCCTGGATGCGGGGAACCATATGGCCAAATGGGATGGCACGGACACCCGGGGTCATCAGGCGCCCGCGGGCATCTATCTCTGCAGGCTTTCATCCGGATCTTTTTCGCAGACCCGGCGCGTGGTGCTGATGAAGTAGCCTGCTGATTCTAGTTTTCGGAGACACGAAAACGGGATTGCAGACAAAGGTCTGCAATCCCGGACTGTGTAGGGCGACTCTCCAGACCGCCGGGTCAGCACGTGCTGTCAGATTCTTCTAACCGTTTTGCGGTCCTTCATAAGACGATCCCGACGTTCTTCCTGAGGGCGTAGTTGCAGCCGCTTTGTGGATTACGGGGCAGGCTTTGCGCCAGAAGGATCCGGGGAGCAGTCTGATATTGAACAGCAACGATGTGCTTTGAAGATAAAAATTGGAGAAGGCTGATGGAACTCGCTTTGGATGTCATCCACGGCATGGCAGCCGTTGTTTTCTTGTCGGCTGCCGCGTTGAACGCGCAACCGCCGCAACTGGGGAAAAATCCGGTGAAGGATGTCATTGCTGCCATGACCCTGGAAGAGAAGGTGGCGATGGTGACCGGAACCGGCATGAAATTTCCAGGGCTTCCTCCGGAAATGCAGGGGCCTGTCGTAGGCCAAACCCTGGACAAGGTACCGGGCGCGGCTGGCACCACAGCCTCCATACCGCGCCTGGGCATTCCGGCAACGGTTCTGGCGGACGGACCGGCAGGACTCAGAATCCAACCGTATCGTGACAACGATTCCACAGCTTCTTACTACTGCACAGCCTTCCCGATCGCCACGCTGCTGGCCTCCTCATGGGATACGGAACTGGTGGAGGATGTCGGCCGGGCCATCGGCAACGAGCTCAGGGAATACGGCGTGGATGTTCTCCTGGCGCCTGCCATGAACATACACCGTAATCCGCTGGGAGGGAGGAATTTCGAATACTATTCGGAGGATCCTCTCGTTTCCGGCAAAATGGCTGCGGCCATGACGCTCGGCGTGCAGTCGCAGGGCGTGGGCGTATCCTTGAAGCATTTCGCAGCGAACAACCACGAGTGGAACCGAAACGTGATCAACGTCAGGGTGAGTGAAAGGGCTTTGCGCGAAATATACCTCAAGGGCTTTGAAATCGCGGTGCGCGCAGCCAGGCCCTGGACCATCATGACATCCTACAACAAGATCAACGGCGACTACACTTCCGAGAACCCGGACCTGCTGCAGTCCATCCTGCGGGGAGACTGGAAATTCGAAGGGACCGTCATGACGGACTGGTTCGGCGGCAAGGATCCGGTCGCTCAGATGGAGG
>JAFGEX010000345.1 GCA_016931355.1 bacterium | reverse complement strand
GGCTGCGGACAGCCAGACGAGATTCCGGATGACGAAAGAAGAGACGAAAGCCCCCAGTATCATGCCTGCGAGCACGCAGACGATTTTGAACAATCCGATGTCCCAGGTGTTCAATGCCCGGATTTTGGCGTTTGCCCAACGGATAAGCCCCATGGATCTCTCCTCTCCGGTTTGATGGATGAACCGTCCGGCCGGTACGGTCATCCGTTCTTGAGCTTGAATATCGCGTCCACAGCCTGGCGGTAATTCTTCCCGATGGGGAGGTATTTGCCTGCGATGAATATGGAATTTCCTTCCAGGGCCTGGATTTTCCTGACGGACACGATGAAGGATTTGTGGATGCGGATGAAGCGCGCTGCGGGAAGCCGCTCCTCCAGGGTTTTCAGGGAGGCCAGCGCGGTGATGGGCTGATGCGCGGTGTGGAAGGTGGCGTACGCCTTCTGCCCCTCGATGTAGATGATGTCGTCGTAATGGATTTTGTAATATTTCCGGTCCGCCCGGATCACGAGATAATCGTCCCGGATATCGGGCGTCCGGTCTGCGCCCCCTGCGTCCGAGCCGTCCTTCCCGGTCCGGTCCTGCTCCATCCGGTCCGCGACCTTGTTGACCGCCTTCAGGAAACGCTCGAAGGAGAACGGCTTCAACAGGTAATCCGTAATGTTCAGCTCATAGCCTTCGAGCGCATATTCCTTGTGCGCGGTGGTCAGGATGACATAGGGCTGCCGGTCCAGGGTTTTCAGGAAATCAAGGCCGCTGATGTCCGGCATCTGAATGTCGAGCAGCAGCAGATCCACGGCGCCGGCCTTGAGCAGGTCCAGCGCCTTGAGCGGGGAATTGAAATCTCCGGCCAGCTCCAGCCCGGGGATTCTTCCGATGTAGTCCCTCAGATACTGCCGGGCCAGGAACTCGTCGTCTATGACTGCGCAGCGTATCTTCATTGAAGCGCCAGTTTCAGATGAATCCCGAATTCGGTTTCGCGATCTTCGATGTCGAGGCTGTGCTTTCCGGGATAGATGATTTCCAGCCTCTGCCTGACGTTTTTCAGGCCGGTCCCGGCCCCGGGGTGTATGCGGGCCGAAGCCGGGACGGAATTGCGGATTACAAACACCAGCGCGTCTCCGTCCGTCCTCAGGCCGATCCGGATGAAGGCCTTCCGGCTTTCCGCGATCTTGCTGTATTTGAAACTGTTTTCGATCAGCGGGTTGAAGAGCATGGGCGCGATCAGGACGTTCGGGTCCGCGCCGGAGCAGTCGAATGTGATGTCCTGGTCCTCCGGGGATTTCATTTTCTGGAACGCGATGAAATTCTGGATGTACTCGATTTCCGATTTGAGGGGCACTTTTTCCTGTTCGCAGTCCTCAATTACATAGCGCAGCATGCCGGACAGTTTCAGCACGCTTTCCGCCGCCTTTTCGGATTTCATGTACGCGAGGGAGTAGATGTTGTTCAGTGCGTTGAAGATGAAATGGGGATTGATCTGGGATTTCAGGAGCTTCAGTTCCGTGGCCAGTTTTTCGGCCGCCATTTTCTGGGTCTGTTCCGTCTGCTCGCGCATCCGGTCCTGCATCATGAACACCGTGCCGGTCAGGTCCATGAACAGGATCCAGAAAACGCTGCGCATGAACATCATCGGGATCATCTTCGGCTGAAGCGGCGGCCCCTGGCCCATCATCCAGCGCGACAGATAGAAGTACTCCAGCAGGATCTGTGCGAGCGTCATCGCAATGACGAAGACAATGGATATCAGGAAAAAGCGGCCGGCCCTGGACAGCGAGAAAAACCGGGGGAAGAGGATGCGGATGTTGACGTAAAAGGTAAGCGCCTGGAAAACCAGAACGGTGAGCGTGGACAGCAGCGCGGTCCGTACAGGCAGAAACCGGATGACAAAGCTCAGGTGAATCCCGGCGATGATGGTCCAGAACAGGATGTGAAAGGACAGGCGTTTCAGCATGTGCGTCCCCGTTGCCGCAGGATGAAGAAGCGGATTCTCTCCCAGCTCCTTGAGAAAATATAACGGCTTTTGCGTGCAAAACCAAGCCATTTGAACCAAGCGGCCTGTTTGACCCATCAAAGGCTTAAAACCGCGAACAACCGGTGTTCCGGGGCGTTTGATGCGCCCAAACGCGTTTTTGATTCGCACAGCCGCAGCGTTGGTTCAATTAAATTGGAAAAGGAGCAGCCCGGTGTTAAAATACCTGCGCAAACAGGCCGGTGTAAAGCCTCCTGGCCGGGCCGAGAACAGGATGGAGTCTGAAAAGGAGAAAAACATGAAGAAGCAGATCGGGATCATCGCAGCGATGTACCTGGTGGCCGCGAGCCTTTTCGCAGGCGGCGCCGTCCATTTTTCCGGGACCTGGGTTCTGGATGAATCGAAACTGCCTCCGGCCGGGGACATGCCCCGCATGGATGCCAAGAAAATCGTGGTCCATCAGGAAGCCAACCTGTTTTCAAGCGACCGTTACCTGTCCAATCCCATGATGGGGGATTTCACCGTGACCGTCAAGGTGACGCTGGACGGAAAGGAATCCACGTCCGTCGAGGAATTCGGGATCCGCATTTCCACGGCCGCCTGGTCCGCTGACAGCACGGTGCTGACAGTCAAAAGTACGCTGAAAATGAGCTGGGAGGGCGAGGAACGGGAGATGAAATCCACGGAAATCTGGAGCCTGGAAGAAGACGGCAGCCTGAAGTTCGATTCGACCTTTGAAACGCCCATGGGCCCCATGCAGTCCGTGAGTTATTACAAGAAAAGCCAATAATCGATATGACGGTTTGTTCATAGAGGAGTATCCGGTGAAAATCAAGAAGAGTTTGTGGATACCGGCAGTCGCAGTGCTGATCCTGGCGGTCGTCCTCTTTCTCGTACTGGGGAAGAAGGGCGGAGGGAAAACGGCCTACACCTTCGGTGAAATCACGAAGGGCGACATTGAAAACACGGTCGACGCCTCCGGCACGATTGAACCGGTCACCACGGTCGAGGTGGGGACGCAGGTGTCGGGGATCATCGATAAAATATTCGTGGATTTCAACGACCGCGTCAGGCGGAATCAACTGATGGCCGTGATCGACACGACCATTCTTTCGGTGCAGGTGCGGGATGCAAAGGCGTCTGTGCTGAGAAACCAGGCCCAGTACGATCAGGCGAAGTACAATTACGACCGATCGGAAAAACTGTTCCAGCAGAACCTGATTTCCGAGTACGAGTTTGTACAGGCTAAAAGCAGCTACCAGTCCGCGCTCTCGTCCCTGATGTCCACCCGGATCAGCCTGGAGCGCGCGGAGCAGAACATGCGGTACGCGTTCATCCGTTCCCCCATCGACGGCACGGTGATATACCGGGAGGTCGAGGAGGGGCAGACCGTGGCCTCCAGTTTTCAGACGCCGCGCCTGTTTCTGATAGCGGAGGATCTCTCCAAAATGGAGATCCATGCCCTGGTGGACGAAAGCGAGATAGGACAGATCAAGGTCGGACAGGCCGTCCGTTTCGAGGTGCAGGCGCATGACGACCAAAAATTCACAGGCACCGTGCGCCAGGTCTGGCTGCAGCCGGAGACGGTGCAGAACGTGGTGAACTACACTGTGGTGGTGGATGCGGAGAATCCGGACGGGCTGCTCCTGCCGGGCATGACGGCCATGCTCGATTTCATCGTGGAAATGAAAAAGGACGTCCTGCTGGCGCCCGTGGCTGCCGCCAAGGTGCAGGCCACGGAGAGCATGATGCAGACCCTGTTCGCCGGCATGCGCAAGCGTTTCGAGACGCGCCGGGATTCAGCAGGTCCTTCCCGCGGGGGATTCCCATCGGGCGGATTTCCGTCTGGCGGATTCCCGTCCGGCGGGCCGCGCGGATCCGGCGGTGCAGCGGCGGCAGGCACGAGAAGCGGCATGGGAATGGGCATGGGCATGGGAACAGCTGCGGGAATGACCGGAAACGGAAACAATTCGTTTGCCATGATCTGGTATCTGGACCAGAAGAACGACCTGCAGGCAATCCCCGTGCGCACCGGGTCCACGGACGGGAAGAACATCGAGATCATCCCCATGCCTGGGCCGGGGATGCAGGTTGAGCCGGGCATGAAGGTGATCACCCGGATTGAAACCGATGAGCCTGCTGCGACGCAGCAGCAGACGCCGCGCCCGCCCGGTTTCGGCCGGATGTTTTGACAGAAACGCCGGGGTTGGATTTGTGGCGGGCGTATTCCACGTGGCTTGCTGAGGGAAATGGGTTCGTTTACGGATTCCATCCGGGGAGGCCGTTCACCCGCCACTCCCGGATTGAACAGCCATTCCATGACGAGAGAAACGATGAAACCGGTCATTGAAATCAGAGCCATCAAAAAAACCTATCATGTCGGCGAAATCGGCGTGCACGCGTTGCGGGGCGTTGATCTTGTGGTGCATGGCGGCGAATTTCTCGCCATCATGGGGGCTTCGGGATCGGGCAAGTCCACCTTGATGAATCTCATCGGCTGCCTGGACGAGCCCACTTCCGGGGCCTATTTCCTGGACGGCGCGGATGTGAGCCGGCTCTCGAAGAACGAATACGCGGACATCCGCAATCAGAAAATCGGATTCGTGTTCCAGGGATTCAACCTGCTGCCCAGGACTTCCGCGCTGGAAAATGTGGAGCTGCCCCTGTTCTACGACCGGACGCGCCGCATCCGGGATCCCCGCAGCGCGGCTGAAGAAGCCCTGGAACAGGTCGGCCTGTCGGACCGGATGGATCACGTGCCCAGTCAGCTTTCCGGCGGGCAGCAGCAGCGCGTGGCCATTGCCCGCGCCCTGGTGAACAGGCCCAGCATCCTCCTGGCGGACGAACCCACCGGGAATCTGGACAGCCGCACGTCCGTGGATGTGATGTCTGTTTTTCAGGACCTCAACGGGAAGGGGATGACCATCCTGATCGTGACGCATGAAGAGGACATTTCACGGTATTCAAAACGCATCATCAAGATGAGGGACGGCCATATACTCGGGGATGAACCGGTGAAGAAACGATTGGACGCCCGGTCTGTTCTGAAAACCATCCGGACGGAGGAGGAGGAAGAAGAGGAATGATACTGCATCTGACCAACCTGCTCAAAGCCTCCTTTAAGAGCATCGGGAAAAACCGCATGCGCAGTCTGCTGACCTCGCTCGGCATCATCATCGGGGTGAGCGCCGTGATCGTGATGGTGGGGGTGGGTTCGGGATCCCAGAAGCGCATCGCGCAGGAGATCAGTGCGCTCGGCGACAACATGATCATCGTGTTCCCGGCGTTCAGCATGCGAGGCGGCGTCAGCCGCGGCGCGGGCAGCTTCAACCGGCTGACCATGAACGATGTGGAGGCCATCCGCGAGGAGGCGACGCTCGTCAAGCATGTTTCCGCAGTGGTCATGTCCGGCGGCCAGGTGGTCGGAAACGGCAACAACTGGAACACCCAGATTCAGGGCGTGGATCCGGATTACCAGCACATCCGCATCTGGAAGCTGAAATCGGGCCAGTACCTGACGGACAAGGACGTGCGCTCCTCCAGGAAGGTGGCCATTCTGGGACATACGGTCGCGGAGAACCTGTTCGGAGACATGGATCCGGTGGGGCAAAAGGTACGGATACGGAACACCCCTTTCACCGTGATCGGTTTGCTGGAGGAGAAAGGGAATGACGCGCGCGGCCAGGATCAGGACGACATCGTTTTCGCGCCTTCCACGACCGTGATGTACAGGCTGAAGGGCGATCGCTGGATCAACATGATCAATGCCAGCGCCGTTTCGCGCGAAAAAATCGGCAAGGCGCAGGAGGAATTGACCGAGATCCTGCGCAGGGAGCACAAGATCGATTACGGGCAGGAGAACGATTTCAACGTGAACAACCAGACGGCGATCACCGAGATGGCGTCCGAGACGTCGCGCATCATGACCCGGCTGCTCGGCGCAGTGGCCGCTGTATCCCTGATCGTGGGCGGCATCGGCATCATGAACATCATGCTGGTGTCCGTGACGGAGAGGACCCGGGAAATCGGCATCCGCATGTCCGTGGGGGCACGCGGCATTGACATCCTCACCCAGTTTTTGCTCGAGGCCGTTGTGCTGTCCCTGTCCGGGGGCATCATCGGCATCCTGCTCTCCATGGTCATTGCATTGGGTCTGAACACCTGGACGGACATCCGGACCGTGATCGAACCGCTGTTCGTCATTCTGTCCTTCACCTTTTCCGGCGCAGTCGGGGTGTTTTTCGGATTCTATCCGGCCCGGAAGGCGGCAGCCATGAATCCGATTGACGCACTGAGGTATGAATGATCATTGTCGATTGAAGATGGACGATTGCCGATTGACGAATGAAGAATGAAGAATGAAGAAATTCGATTTGGGAATGACGAATGACGAATTTTAAATGGCTTTTAAAATCTGACACCGAGCGTATTCACCGCGGTTTTTCGCGGGGCCTGTCCCGGGCTCAGACCCGGGCTCAGAACCGGGGTAAGCGAGCGAATCCAAACGTCTTTTCCCTTACAGATCGAAGATTTCCCGGCAGCTCATTGCCGGGAAGCTTCAATCATGAGTGCCTGTCATGTCTGAGATATTTCCGGATGTCTTCCTGAGGGCGCCCTTCATCCGCTTCGCGGATTTCAGGGCAGGCTCTTGCGCCCGAAGGATCCGGGGCTGGGGGTTGTATTACGAAATCAGAATCAATCAACTTCAGGAACGCCATGAAAAAGAAAAATCTGTTTGTCATCGGGGTCTTGCTGGCTGCAGCTGCTGTATCCGCTGAAACCCTGAGCCTGGAGGATTGCATCGGGCTGGCCATGACCGGCAATCCGGATTTGAAGCGCAGCGAATACGCAGTGGCGCAATCCACCATCTCAGCCAGGCAGGCCTGGTCGTCGCTTCTGCCCAGGGTGTCCGCCAATGCCTCCACATCCAACAGCGGGCCTTTTATTTCCGAAACGAATGAAGCGTGGGACTGGAACATGGGCGGCAGCGTGAGCCAGCCCTTTTACAGCCCGGGCCTGTACACGCGCATCGGATTGGCCGGGACACAGAAGAAGTCCATGGAATACAACCTGGATTCGCAGCGGGACCAGGTGCGGGCGTCCGTTCAGATGCTGTACTATCAGATCCTGAATTCGGACACGCTGCTCGAGGTGTACAGGGCCAACATCGATCTGGCCGGCGAACAGATCGAAAAGATGAGGCGCATGGTGGATCTCGGGATGAAGCGGGAATCGGACCTGCTGAAATCCGAGGTGCAGAAGGGCTCCTTCGAGGCGCAGCTCGTGCGCGAGCAGGAATCGATGGCATCTTCCAAGCGGAACCTCAACATCCTCATGGGACGCAGGCCCGATGCGGAACTGGACCTGCTGCCGCTTTCCGTGGACCGTATCGATGTGCCGGATTTCGAGGACGCCTGCGGCCGGATGCTGGAAAACAGCCCGATGATCAGGCGCATGAAGGCGCAGGTTGATGCGGAAAACCTGTCCCTCAGGATCGCGAAGGAAGCTTTCCTGCCATCCGTGTCCGGGTCCTATTCCTATTCAAGAAGCAAAAATGCGTTCAGCGCCGGCGATCCGTTGGAGAGCGACGCTGTTCGTCTGAACCTCAGCCTGGATCTTTTTGACGGATTCAACAAGATTCAAAATGTCCAGTCCGGCCGCCTGGGCTTGAAGGAAGCACAAGTAAACTTTGAGGCAACTCTCAGGGACGCGGTGGATGCACTGCTGGGCCAGTACAAGGCCATGGAAACCCAGAACCGGCTGATCGGCATCCATCAAACCAATCTGGCGTCAGCCCGGAAGGACCTGGAAGTGGTTTCCCAGCAGTACGCCTCGGGATTGAGCACCATTCTCGATCTCACGGACGCCCAGGTTTCCGTGTTCGAATCCGAGGCCGGCCTTTTGCAGGATCTTTTTGCGAGGAAGCGCATCGAGGCGGAGATTAGGCGCCTGATCGGGGCCATGTAAAGCCCGGCCCCGGGGTCCATCCCGGTGTCGGTTGATCGGATATCCTGTGTATCATACTCTACTCCTTCATCCTCCCTTGATCGGCCCGGATTCTGTTTTGTCCGGGCCTTTTTTTACAGGCGCGGGCCGCGGGGTCCGAGGTTATCGTCCTATCCCCTGAACGCCCAGCGCAGGAGATTGGAAAGCCTGGGCGGCGTCCCCTGCATGAGGATGGCCACACGGAAAAGCCGTCCGCCAGCCCAGACGAGCAGGACGGTCAGCGCGAGCATTCCTGCAAGCCCCGCCACCGGCTGCCATACCGGGATCTGTTCAGGTGTGGATTGGCGGATGAGCATCAGGAGGGGCGTAAACGGCGGGATGAGAGAAAGCACGGTCGCGAGGGGGCTGACCGGCTCCCGGACGACCGGGAAATAGACGAACATGGGGAAAAGCGCGGGGAGCATGACCGGGAAGCTCAGGGACTGCGCGTCCTTGGGCTCGCTGCACGCGGACCCCAGTGCCGCGGCGTAGGATCCGAACATGACGATGGCCAGCAGCATGTAGGCGAAGAACCAGGGCAGCGCCTGATAGGGGATGAAGTGTTCCAAATGCATGTACCGCACGGCGATGATGCCGCCCGTGACATAAACAGCGGAACTGGTCAATGACACGGCGATGCCGCCCAGCACCTTGCCGATCATGAATCCGAAGGGGGAGACGGACCCGAGCAGCACTTCCGCGATGCGTTGGGTTTTCTCCTCCATGACGGAATGCAGCATGCCGGGCACACTCATCATGATCATCAGGAACATGAGCATCATCATGATGATGGGCACGATAATCGCCTCGATCTCGCTGGCCTTTTTTCCGTCGCTGATGTCCCCGGTCCCCTCATCCAGGGAGACCAGACCCAAGCCTTCCACATTCACCCAGAAGAACAGGTCCTGCACTTTTTCCTTTTCAATACCCGCGTCCTCGAGCCGGACCTGGCGCAGCCGGTCGTTGACCGGCCAGACGATCCAGCCGCGAAGATCGTCCAGGGCTGCGTTTTTCGCATAATAGGCGATTCGTGCTGTTGCGGGATCCTCCCCCGGATGAACCACATCCCTTCCGATATCCACGAAGGCATGCAATTCACCCTTCCGGACCCTGTCCGATAAGGATAGCAGTTGCGCCCTGGGATCCGATTCATCGGGAGGAACGATTTCGATGAAGTATGCAGGCTTGATCTTGCGCCCGCTTTCCTTGTCGAATATCTCCTCTGCATTCCGTTTTTCGACTGCCTCGGCCAGGTATCCGGCGATTTCACCCGAACGGTCTATGACTGCGAATTTCTTTTCCGTGGTGTCCACCCTGTCCTTGAGCAGGGCGAAGGCGATGAGGCTTCCGCCCATCATGAGAGGGGCCAGGATCAGGCCGATGATGAATCCCTTGGTCTTGACCGAAGAGATGTATTCCCTCAGGGCGAGTTGGAGCACCTTACGCATGGTTCGCCTCCTTTCCGGCCGGGCCGGCGATGCGGAGGAAGATGTCGTGCAGGGAGGGCTTGACGATTTCAAAGCTGCGTACGGCGGTGCGGGAAAGGACCGATGCCAGCACCTTCTGTGGATCGCATCCCCTGGCCATGCGGAGCTCCTGCATCTGCCCGAAATCATTCACCCGTTCCACACCCTCGAGGTTGGAGAGGGCCTGCATCCCCCCTTGGGTGCGCATGCGGATGGTGTCTGAGCCGTACTCGTCCTGAATGGAGGCCAGCGGGCCGTCCAGGACCTTTCTGCCTTTGAATATCATGAAGATGCAGTCGCACATCCGTTCGGCCACGGACATGTCATGCGTGCTGAAAATCACGGTGGTGCCTCCGGCCTGAAGCCCGAGTATGGCGTCCTTGATGGCCTCCGTGTTGACCGGATCCAGGCCCGTGAACGGCTCGTCCAGCAGCACGATTTCCGGACTTGAAACCACGGTGGCGATGAACTGCACCTTCTGCCTCATGCCCTTGCTGAGCGCCTCCAGTTTTTTGTTTCCCCAGTCCGCCAGGTCCAGCCTTTCGAGCCATTCATCCGCTTCCCGCCGGACGTTCCGTCCGCTTTTCAGGCTGCCGTAGAAGCGGAGAAGGTCCCTTACCTTCATCCTCGTGTAGATGCCCCGCTCCTCCGGCATGTAGCCGATCCGGTCCGTATCGGATCTCCTGAGCCGTTCCCCGGAAATCCGGATTTCGCCGCTGTCCGGGATCAGGATGTTCATGATCATGCGCAATGTGGTGGTTTTGCCCGATCCGTTCGGGCCGATGAAACCATACACGCTGCCCTGGGGCACTGAGAGCGATAACCGGTCCACGGCGAGTGTTTCGCCGAATGTCTTCGTGACGTTCTCGAGCACGATGGCGCCTGTCATGGAATTGTCTCCTGTTGTATTCATTTGTATACGGATTCGGACGGGGCGGGGTTTCGGAACCTTCTTGATATATAATATAGAAAGGAGGCCCTCATGCAGGGAAAAACAGATACTCAGAATCCTGTGAGGCAATAGCGTTGGGTCGAACCCCGGGGTCCGATTTATTCCCTTGATTGCCCATAGAAATTATCTTAAATTGGCCTGCAGGGAAGCTGTTACGGAATCTTTTGTGCATAAAGGATCGGCCATGAACCGCAAAGTGGTTCTGTGCATCGAGGAATCACCCGAAGAAATCGAACTCATACGCCGCATCTTGGATCATGGCGGGGTGCGCTGCCAGTTCAAGGCCGCCCTTTCCGCCGCCGACGCCCTTGAGGCAGCCCGCAAACAGAAACCGGATCTCATCCTTCTGGATTTTCACCTGCGGGGCGGAGCTGCCTGGGAAGCCATGGAACAGATCCGGTCGGACACCCAACTCTGGGACGTGCCTGTGGTCGGGATGATGGCACGTTCCTTTGCAGGGGAGGATCCCCGGGACAGGCTCGAGGGGCCTCACGCGGACGCATACGTGATGAAACCGGTGGAAGTGGACGCTTTGCTCAGGGCCGTAACGCGCGTTCTGGGGGGAGAGAACCGGAAGAAATGAGCGGATCGGAAAGCCAAATCTATCCGCCCCGGAATTCCCTTTTGGAAACCGTCAGGATGATACTCAGGGTTTTCCTGATCTTCATCCTGATCATCCTGATCCTCGCAATGATCGCCCCGAAGCAATATCATGTCGAACGTTCCATCGAAATTCAGGCACCTGCCGTTCTGGTGTTCGAACAAATACGTTTCTGGGACAATTGGGAAGCCTGGTCTCCCTGGGCGGACATGGAACCTGCCATGGCTGTGTCCATACAGGGCCGGGACGGCGCTGCCGGCTCCGAATACCATTGGACAGGGAAACGCACGGGTTCCGGCTGGATGACCCATCTGGAATCCAGGCCCCCGGAACGTTTCGCGTATCATGTCCGCCACATCAAACCCCTGCCTGGAAAATCGGAAGGCGTTTTCCTGCTCGAGGAATCCGGCGGAATCACAAAGGCTTCCTGGATATACCGGGGCAGGACGCCGATGCCCTGGAATATCATGAATCTCTTCGTCAGCATGGACAAGATTGCAGGCCGGGATTTCGAAAGAGGCCTGATCCTGCTCAGGGATCTGTGCGAAAAAAAGGCCGTGCTGATTGCAGGATATCCCGTTCAGGAAGTTTCCTTCCAGGCAAGGAATTTCGCAGCCATGCGGCGGTCCTGCACGCGGATGGAAGCCCGGCCTTTCATCGAGGAATCCATCCCGCGTATCATGGATCTGCTCTCCTCCCGGGGCATACGGCAGGCAGGGATTCCATGCGGTCTTTTCTTCACGGAGGACAGCCTGCTGGATGTGGCTGCGGCTGTTCCCGTGATCCGCTGGACGGATTCCGGCAGTATCCGTGAGATGCGCCTCCCCTCCTCCAGGGCCTTCAGGGTTGAATACGAAGGGCCGGAACATGATTCCATCTGTGCGCGTCTGGCTCTGGACAGGCATTTCGCACGCAACAGGCTTCGGAGAAAACCGCCTGTGATGGAAGAATATCCGGACAGGCCTGAAGCAGGAGGCAGACCGGGAAACATCCTCCTACGCGTTTATTTTTTTGTTCAATCTGACAGCGAACGCACTTCCGGTGGCTTGCCGCAGGGTAAGTGAGCGAATCCGAATGTATTTGTCCTGACAGATAAAAGATTCCCCGTCAGCTCTATGCCGGGGCGCTTCGATCTGACAGCAGGTGTAAATAAGCGGATATCTTCCTGCAGATCGAAGATCCCCCGTAGCGGTCTGCATGGGAGGTTTAACAAAGCGTTATCCCGCCTTTCAAAATCCCCGGTTGTGACAGCAATTTAGTGAAAATTATCACAAAAAAACTTGACATCATTGGGATTTATTCCTATATTTATGCCAATTTATGTGAATGGAATAACAATAAAATGGTTATGGACGTTAACCGCAGAACTGTCTTAAGACTCTCAAGGTACCGCAAGGCGCTTCAGCGTTTCAGCGAACTGGGATTCGTCAAGGTTTTCTCGGACAACCTGGGAGAGGCGGTGGGCGTCACCTCGGCACAGGTCCGCAAGGATTTTTCCCTATTCGGCATTTCCGGCAACAAGCGCGGCGGGTATCAGATCGACAGCCTTCTGGAGACCCTGCAGCGCATACTCGGCAAGGGCCGCGTACAGAAGGTGATCGTGGCGGGAGCAGGAAACATCGGCAGGGCCCTGATCCATTACCCCACTTTTGAGAAGGAAGGCATTCAGATCGCCGCCGCGTTCGACATCGATCCGGCCAAGATGCACAGGAAGGAGCGGATACCGGTGCTGAGCCTCGACGAAATGCCGCGTTTCATAGAGGAAAACGGCATTGAGATCGGGATCATCGCAGTGCCGGAAATCGCAGCCCAGGAAGTGTGCGATCGAATGGTGCGTTCGGGCATCAGGGGTATTTTGAATTTCGCGCCCATCCGCCTGCGCTGCGGGGACGAAAATGTGGTGATCAACCCTGTCAATCTGCAGATTGAGCTTGAAAACGTCATCTATTTCGTGCATGCCCTGGGAAAAAACCAGGACACGGCACCGGTCAATGATAAAATAAAGGTCAACCATTTATGAAAGCGAGTGTGCAGAAGGTGCTGGACCGGTACAAGAGTGATCCGACTCGGCTCATGGACATCCTCATCGATACGCAGTCCGAGGTCGGTTATGTGCCGGACGCGGCCGTCGCCCAGATCGCCCGATCCCTGGGGATCTCCCGGGTGGACGTGGAGCAGACCCTGTCTTTCTACCATTTCTTCAACAGGAAGCCGGCCGGCGAATTCCAGGTCTATTTGAACAACAGCGTGGTGGCGGAGATGTACGGGCGCCGGAAGGTCACGGAGGCGTTCGAGGAAGCGGCAGGCTGCAGGTTCGGTCAGGTGTCGGACGACGGACTGATCGGGCTGTACGACACCTCGTGCATCGGGATGAACGACCAGGAGCCTGCGGCCCTCATCAACAACGTGGTGTTCACCCGGCTCACGCCTTTCCGGGTCCGTGAAATCATCCGGGACATCAAGGCGGGCAAGAAGGTGGAGGATCTTGTTGTTGAGGGCGCCGGCGACGGGGAAAATGCCGGCAAGCTGGTCCGTTCCATGGTCCAGAACAACATCCGGAAAATCGGGCCTGTACTCGATCCGGAATACATACCCGGAGAGGCCCTGAAGAAAATCACAAGATTGACACCGGAACAGGTTATCCAGGAGATCAAGCTCTCGAATATCCGCGGCAGGGGCGGTGCCGGATTCCCCACGGGCCTGAAATGGGAGTTCTGCCGCAAGGCCCAGGGAATCCAGAAGTATATCCTCTGCAACGCGGATGAAGGCGAACCCGGGACATTTAAGGACCGGGTCATCCTCACCGAGCTTCCCAGACTGCTCTTCGAGGGCATGGCGGTCGCCGGTTACGCGGTCGGCGCCACGGAGGGCATCCTGTACGTGCGCTATGAATACCGGTACCTTCAGCGTCATCTGGAAAACGTCCTCGCAGAGACCCGGAAAAAGAAGCTGCTCGGCAAAAAGATCATGGGCAAGGAGGGCTTCGACTTCGACATCCGCATCCAATTCGGCGCGGGCGCATACATCTGCGGCGAGGAGTCCGCGCTCATCGAATCCGCGGAGGGCAAGCGCGGCGAACCCCGGGACAGGCCCCCGTTTCCGGTTGAAAGCGGCTATCTCGGCTGCCCGACGGTCGTGAACAATGTGGAAACCCTGTGCTCCGCGGTCAAAATCATCCTGAACGGCGGAGAATGGTACAAGTCCTTCGGGACCAAGGATTCGACCGGCACAAAGGTGCTGTCCGTGTCCGGAGACTGCAAATACCCCGGCATCTACGAGGTTGAATGGGGATTCTCCGTGAACGACATCCTGGACATGACCGGTGCGGATGAACCACAGGCCGTGCAGGTGGGAGGCCCGTCCGGGACGCTCATCGGTCCGGACGAATTCGACCGCATCCTCTGCTATTCGGACCTGGCGACCGGCGGCTCCCTGATCATCATCGGAAAGCAGCGGGACCTTCTGAAGGATGTGGTGATGAACTTCACGGATTTTTTCGTGGAGGAATCCTGCGGCTCCTGTGTTCCCTGCCGCTCTATGACCGTCCTTTTCCGGCAGAAGCTGCAGAAGATCCTCGACGGACACGGCGTGAAACAGGACATCGAGGACATGATCGCCTGGGGCCCGACCATGAAGATCAACCGCTGCGGGCTGGGGCAGACGGCGGTCAATCCGATCCTGAGCAGCATCAAAAATTTCCGGCACCTCTACGAGGATAGAATCCGGAAGGACCGCAGTTTCGACGGCGGTTTCGATTTGCAGGCGGCTGTGGCGGAATCCTGCTGGGCCGTGCACCGAAAACCCCTAACAGAAGAAAATGACCATGAATAAAATCATCCATTTCAAGCTGGACGGCGTGGATTGCCAGGCTGAAAAAGGCCAGTACATCCTGGATGCAGCGGCCGCGAACGGAATCTGGATCCCCTCCCTGTGCAACATGAAGGGCATCAAGCCGCACGGATCCTGCAGGATCTGCACCGTCAAGGTCAACGGCAGGCCCATGACCGCTTGCACCACGCCGGTCGTGGAAGGCATGGTCGTTGAGAGCAACACGGAAGAACTCAACGACCAGCGGAAGCAAATACTCGAAATGCTTTTCGTGGAGGGGAATCATTTTTGCCCGGCCTGCGAGCGCAGCGGGAACTGCGAGCTGCAGGCGCTGGTGTACCGTTTCCGGGTGGCAGTGCCCCGTTTCGCCTTCCAGTTCCCGGTCCGGAATCTGGACGCCTCCAATCCCAGGCTGATCAAGGACCACAACCGCTGCATCCTGTGCAAGCGCTGCATCCGCGGGATCAAGGATAAGGAGGGCAGGAACCTGTTCGCGTTCAGGAGGCGGGGCCACAAGGTGGAGATCAGTCTCGATCCCGAGCTTGCCGGCTCCCTGACGGACGAACAGGCCCAGAAGGCCATGGACATCTGCCCGGTCGGAGCCCTGATCCGGAAGGAGAAGGGATTCGACGTCCCGATCGGAAAGCGGACGTACGACAAGAAACCGATCGGAAGCGAAGTGGAACAACCCACAGTGAACGAATAGGGAAGGAACGGACAACCCATGCGTAAACCGGTCATTGCCACGGCTTCCTTGGCAGGATGCTTCGGATGTCATATGTCCATCCTGGACATAGACGAAAAAATCCTGGATCTCATCGAACTCGTGGATTTTCACAAGTCGCCCATCACGGACATCAAGAAGTTCGGAAGAAAATGCGACATCGGCCTGATCGAGGGCGGCTGCTGCAACAGCGAAAACGTGCATGTGCTCAGGGATTTCCGGAAAAACTGCAAGATCCTCGTATCCGTGGGAGAATGCGCGGTCATGGGCGGGCTGCCCGCACTGCGAAACGGCATCCCGGTCGCCGAGTGCCTCGAGGAGGCCTACCTGAACGGGCCCACCGTGCATGAGAATACGGAACGCATTCTGCCCAACGACGATGAACTGCCCATGATCCTGGACAAGGTCTATCCCTGTCACGAGATCGTCAAAATCGACTATTTCCTGCCCGGCTGCCCGCCGAGGGCGGAACTCATCTGGGAAGCCCTGATCGGTCTCATACAGGGCAAGGAAATCAAGATCCCCTACGAAGCTTTCAAGTACGATTAAACATCAATCGAAGAGGCATTTATGGCGAAAAAAATCACCATCGAGCCTGTGACGCGCGTCGAAGGCCACGGCAAGGTGACCATACACCTGGATGACGAAGGCAAAATCCGGGAAACCCGGCTTCACATCGTGGAATTCCGGGGATTCGAGCGTTTCATCCAGGGGAGGCCCTACTGGGAGGCGCCTGTGCTCGTGCAGAGGCTCTGCGGCATCTGCCCGGTCAGCCATCATCTGGCTGCGGCCAAGGCCATGGACGTGATCGTGGGCACGGGCCCGGACGGCCTGACGCCCACGGCTGAAAAGATGCGGCGGCTCATGCATTACGGCCAGATTTTCCAATCCCATTCCCTGCATTTCTTCCACCTCGCCTCTCCGGACCTGCTGTTCGGCGTTGAGGGCGATCCGAACACGCGGAACATCATCGGCGTGGCCCTCGCGAACAAGGAACTGGCGGTTCAGGGCGTGATGATGCGCAAGTTCGGCCAGGAGGTCATCCAGGCCACTGCGGGCAAAAAGATACACGGCACGGGCGCCATACCGGGGGGCATCAACAAGCACCTTTCCGTCGAAGAGAGGGATCATCTGCTGAAGGGCAAGGATCCGGTGAATGCGGACAAGATGATCGACTGGTCGCTGGCCGCTCTGGAATTCTTCAAGTCCTACCACAGCCAGAACAAGTTTTTCATCGACAACTTCTCGGTTTTCCCCTCCAGCCATCTTTCGCTCGTGCGCAAGGACGGCGCGCTCGACCTGTATCACGGCGTGCTCCGCGCCGTGGACGCCAACGGCAAGAAAATCCTGCATGATGTGGACTACCAGGATTACGCCAAATACATCAGCGAGGAGGTGCGGACCTGGAGCTACATGAAATTCCCGTACCTCAAGGCATACGGAAAGGAAAAGGGCTGGTACACAGTGGGTCCATTGGCCCGGATGAACACGGCGGAATTCATCGACACGCCCCTGGCCCAGAAGGAATTCGAGGCGTTCAAGGCCTACACAGGCGGCAAGGTCAACAACATGTCCATGCACATGCACTGGGCGCGGTTGATTGAAATCCTGCACAGCGCGGAAATGATCAAAAAGCTGCTCAGCGATCCGGACATCGTCAGGGGAGAGCTGGTCCGGAAGGGCGAGAAGGTGAGAGAAGGCGTGGGGCTGCTCGAGGCTCCGAGGGGCACCCTGTTCCACCATTACCGGATCAACGACAACGACCAGATCGAGATGGCGAATCTCATCGTGTCCACCACAAACAACAATCAGCCCATGAATCTGGCGGTCAACAAGGTCGCGCGCGATTACATGGAAGGCCAGAAGGAGATCACGGAAGGCATGCGAAACGCCGTGGAAGTGG
>JAFGEX010000344.1 GCA_016931355.1 bacterium | reverse complement strand
GCGAGCCCGGCGCGCAGAAGCTGATCCGCAGGGTCGAGTCGGATTACATGCGGGACAAGAAGCTGGGCGAACTCGATGCGGTCCTCTTCTTCGTCATCGACGAGAAGGCCCATACGATCGACCTGACGGAAAAGGGCCGCGAAACGATTGCTCCCCAGAACAGCGACATGTTCGTGCTCCCGGACCTGGCCACGGAATTTTCCGTACTCGAGGGGGATTCCGGTCTGACCAGGCAGGAAACGCAGAAGCGGAAGGATGAGCTCCAGAACGCGTACCAGTTGAAAAGCGAGCGCCTGCACAACATCAGCCAGCTTCTCCGCGCCTACTCCCTGTTTGAGAAGGACGTGGAATACGTGGTTTCCGAGGACGGCAAGGTGATGATCGTCGATGAATTCACTGGAAGGCTCATGCCCGGCCGGCGCTATTCGGACGGGCTCCACCAGGCCCTGGAGGCCAAGGAGAACGTCCATATCGAGAGAGAGACACAGACGCTTGCGACCATCACGCTTCAGAATTTTTTCAGGCTGTATTCGAAGCTCGCCGGCATGACCGGTACGGCCGAGACGGAGGCGGGCGAGTTTTGGGAGATTTACAAGCTCGACGTCGTGGTCATTCCGACAAACGAGCCGATCCGTCGTGTGGATGAGGAAGACGTGGTTTACAGGACCCGCCGCGAGAAATACAACGCCATCATCGAGGAAATCGAACGCATCCACAACGATGGTTTTCCCGTGCTGGTCGGGACGGTGTCGGTCGAGGTGTCCGAAACGCTGTCGCGCATGCTCAAACGCAGCGGTATACACCATTCGGTGCTGAACGCCAAGTACCACAAGCAGGAAGCCGAAATCGTCGCCCGCGCCGGGGAGCCGGGAATGGTCACCATCGCGACCAACATGGCCGGCCGGGGCACGGACATCAAACTGGGCGCGGGTGTCATCCGTTTTTCGGACGAGGACCTGACGGAACTGGTCCGTGCTGCAAAAGCCGCGTCCGGGGGCAATGCGGTGATCGTCCACGAGGTCCCGGAAAATGAGAAGGGGCGGTTTCAGAAGGCGTTTCAGGACCAGGCGGCCGATGGAAAAATCATCGGCACCCGGCTCGAGAAGGAAGGGATGCTGTCCGGCAGGGAGGCGTTGCCGAAAGGCACGGTGGCGCTGTTGCCGAGATCGATCGGCGGACCAAACGACGCCCGGACGGAAATCCCGGGCTGCGCGCACATCAAGGCCAGGGATTACGCAGCCGGAGGGCTTCACATTGTGGGAACGGAACGCCATGAGGCCAGGCGCATCGACCGCCAGCTTCGCGGCCGTTCCGGAAGGCAGGGCGATCCGGGCGTCTCCCGGTTCTTCCTCTCCCTGGAAGACGACCTGATGCGGCTTTTCGGCTCCGAGCGCATCGCGGGGATCATGGACCGCATGGGACTCGAGGAGGGTGAGGTGATCATGCACCCCATGATCACGCGTTCCATCGAGAGAGCCCAGAAACGCGTGGAGATGAGGAATTTCGATATCCGGAAGCATCTCCTCGAATATGATGACGTGATGAACAAGCAGCGGGAGGTCATCTACCAGTGGAGGCGCAGAGCCCTGGAGGGGGAGAACCTCCATTCGGACATTCTGGACATCATCGAAGATTTCGCAGGGGCTGCGCCTGACCGGTTTTTGGCCAAGGAGGGCGGGCGACACGAATGGGAATACGAGAGTCTGAGGGAGGAGTGGATGCGGACTTTCGTGCTTCCCCTGCCGTTCGACGAGGCCGCCCTTTCAGTGATGAACCGGGGGGATCTGGTTGAAAAATTGAGATCCGCGCTCCTGGAGGCCTATGAGAAAAAACGGGCCGCTTTCGGCGATACGCTGATGGCGGAGCTTGAAAGATTCGCGACCCTGAAGACCATAGACGAGAGGTGGAAAGAGCATCTGTACGAGATGGACCAGCTCAAGGAAGGCATCGGGCTGAGGGCCTACGGGCAGAAGGATCCGCTGCTGGAATACAAGCAGGAAGGTTTTCAGACTTTCACGGACATGCTGGGACAGATCAACCAGGAAATACTCGAGATCACATATAAATTCCAGCCCATGCTGGAGCCGCCCGTCATGGCCAGGCAGAGAACTCCTGTGGAGATGGCAACCCAGCATCAGGAGGCGACAGGCATGGGGTTTGCACAATCTCAGGGCGGCAGGGGGGCTGCTCCGCCACAGGCCGGCAAGAGACAGCCGGTCAAGGTGGAACACAAGGTCGGCAGAAATGACCCATGCCCCTGCGGCAGCGGAAAAAAGTATAAGCATTGCCACGGCGCCATGTGATGAGGAGGAAGGGTCCGTTCTTGAAGCCGGATGAAAGCCCCCCTGCAGGGAGCTTCCGGACGGCTTATAGGACCGGGGGGAAAACTCTTCCCTTCGGAATCTGTAAAGGCATTGACGTCAGAGGGAGGCGGATTCCGGCCGCTGCTGTCGAATCATCTCCCGGGGAACCGTATCTTCGAATGCAAAAAAAAGTATCGGTTTTTGAGAACGGACGGATATGGATAGTCCTCCCGGGAGCGATCAAAAGCCGCCGGGTAAGCGCTCGTCATCGGATTTTTTAACAAAAGGATAAATGGATGGGAAAATCTCTGGTCATCGTTGAATCGGATGCAAAATCAAAAACCATCAACCGTTTTTTGGGCAGGAATTACGTTGTTCGCGCCTCGGTCGGGCACATTAAAAACCTGCCCAAAAACAGGCTCGGCGTGGACATTCAAAACGGATTTGAACCCGAATACATCACCATCAGGGGCAGGGGCAAGACATTATCCGGTCTGAAAAAGTTGTCTGCGGAATCGGATCATGTTTATCTGGCCACGGATCCGGACCGTGAGGGCGAGGCCATAGCAGCCCATCTCGAGGAGGAACTCCGGAATTCCAACAAGCACATCAGGCGCGTCCTGTTTCATGAAATTACGGAACAGGCCGTGCGCGATTCCATCAAGAAGGCCCATCAGATCGACGTCACGAAGGTCGAGGCGCAAAAAGCCCGCAGGGTCATGGACCGACTGGTCGGTTATGAAGTCAGCCCTTTTCTTTGGAAAACCATTTACAGGGGGCTTTCGGCCGGCCGTGTTCAATCCGTGGCCCTCAGGCTGATCTGCGAACGTGAGGATGAAATCAGCCGCTTCACGAGCCGCGAATACTGGAGCATCACGGCCGAATTCAAGACCGAGCGCGGCGAGAAGGTCACATCCCGGCTCGTCAAGATAGACGGCGCCGAAGTGGAGATCCCCAACGAAAAAGAGGCGAAAAGTCACAGCTCGCAGATCAGAAGGCTTGCATTCAAGGTATCGGATCTGCGGAGCAAGGAGACGGAAAGGAATCCTTTCCCGCCGTACACGACCAGCACGATGCAGCAGGATGCAGTGAGGCGCCTCGGGATGAGCACCAAGCAGATCATGGCCCTGGCACAGCAGCTTTACGAAGGAGTGGATCTGCCGGAGGGCCGCGTCGGGCTCATCACCTACATGAGAACCGATTCGACCCGGATGTCCCATACGGCCGTGGAGGAGGCGCGGAGGTTCATTGCGGAGAACTACGGTCTGGAGTATGTGCCCCAGAAACCGCGGGCTTTCAGGAACAAAAAGACGGCGCAGGATGCCCATGAAGCCATCCGGCCGACATCGCTTGCCAGGCCTCCCAGCAAGGTGGCCGCCCATCTGAATCCCAACCAGAAGAAATTATATGAGCTCATCTGGAACCGTTTTGTGGCATGCCAGATGGCCCCGGCCCGCATCACACAGATGGCGCTCGAGATCGCAGCAGGGCCGTATCTGTTCAGGACCACCGGATCGATCGTCAAATTCAAGGGATTCATGCAGCTCTACCAGGTCGAACTCGAGGAAGAGGAGAACAGCCCCATACCGGCCCTGCTGCGCCAGGGGGACCGGCTCTCTCTGGAGCATCTCCGGGAGCAGCAGCATTTCACGAAGCCGCCTCCCCGGTACAACGAAAGCAGCCTGGTCAAGGAACTCGACAATCTCGGGATAGGCCGCCCCTCCACCTACGCCCTGATCATCTCGACCCTTCTGGACAGAAAGTACGTGCACAAGGAAAGCCGCAGCCTGGCGCCCACGGAGCTGGGCATGACGGTCAAGCGGATCGTCACGTCGCAATTCCCGGATATTTTCAATGTCGGATTCACGGCCCAGATGGAAGAGGAACTGGATCAGATTGAGTCGGGCGAAAAGGGCCGCGTCGATGTCCTGAATGATTTCTACGGGCCTTTCAAACAGAGCGTTTCCGCGGCCATGGACCGCAAGGAAGAGATCCGTGAGTCCCTCAGGCAGGATACGGAAGGGGAATGTCCGAAATGCGGCAGGCCGCTGGTCATCAAATGGGGCCGGAACGGGAGATTCATCGCTTGCACCGGCTATCCCGAATGCCGCCACACGCAGCCTTTGGAGAAACACGAAACGGCCGTGGATGAAAAATGCGATGCCTGCGGTTCGGACATGGTCATCCGCACCGGCCGGTTCGGCCGTTTTCTGGCTTGTTCGCGGTATCCGGATTGCAAATCGACGAGGCCCGTATCGACCGGCGTCGCCTGTCCGGAGGACGGATGCGGTGGCCGCATCGTGGAAAAACGGTCAGGGCGGGGGAAGGTTTTCTTCGGATGCTCCAACTACCCGCGCTGCAAATTTGCCAGCTGGCACAGGCCTGTTCCGGAAGCCTGCAAACAGTGCGGGAATCCGTTTCTGGAGGAGCGGTTCAGCAAGGCAAAGGGCGCCTTCCTGAAATGCCCCAAATGCAAGCATGAGACAGCGGTCGAAACGCCGGATGCGGGCGTGAAGGAAACGTGAACACGAGACAGGCGATCGAGATGTTCCTGCAGTACCTCGCGGCGGAAAGACGGTTCTCCGGACATTCCGTGGAAGCGTATGGCAGGGATCTGGGGCAGTTCGAGGAATACGTTCGCACGGTTCAGGGATCCGCAAGCCCCTCCATCGAGATGATCCGGAAACCGGACATTCAGGATTTTCTCGGAGAACTGATCCGTCACGGCATGACCCGGAAAACCGCAGCCCGGAAGCTGGCCTCCATCAAGGCGCTGTTCAGGTATTTGAGCCGCTCAGGCCGGTTGCCGTTCAATCCCGCCGGCCAGATCATTTCCCCCAAGGCCGAGAAATCCCTGCCCGTTTATCTTTCAGAAGCGGAGATGCAAAAAGTGCTGGACGGCATCCAGCCGGATTCAGCCGCGGATGCCAGGGATCTTGCCATCCTGGAATTGTTTTACGGGACCGGGATCCGGCTTTCGGAATTAACCGGCCTGAGACTGGAACAGGTGGACGGCGTCCGGGGGAATATCCGCGTTTGGGGAAAGGGGAACAAGGAACGGATCATGCCTGCGGGGAGCAGGGCCCTGCAGGCGCTGTCGCGCTACCTCAAGAGACGTCCGGAGTTCCACCCGGATCCCCGGGAGACCGTTTTTTTCCTCAATGCGGAGGGCAGGCCGCTTTCGCGCCGGGGCGTGCAGTGGATCGTGGGCAAATGGCTGCGCAGGTTTTCCGAACGGACACGCCTCAGCCCCCATGTGCTGCGGCATTCATTCGCAACGCATCTGCTGGACAGGGGAGCGGGATTGGAAGGGGTCAGGGAATTGCTGGGACACGCCAGCCTGTCCACCACCCAGATCTATACCCATGTCAGTATGGAAAGGCTGAAGCGGGTTTATCAACAATCTTTTCCCCGGGCCGGCCGGAAATGAGCGGCGGATACGGGACATGCGACAACCATCCATTAAACAGGAGTGTGCCATGCGCATGAATATCACGGCAAGGCGATTCAAGTTAAATGAGGATTTGAAGGATTTTACAGAAAAGGAGGTCGGCAGGCTCGGCCGGTATTACGAGGGGATTGTGGACATCGAGGTTATCCTGAGCTGGGAAAAATTCTACCGGCTGGCTGAAATCAAGATCGGCGTGCACGGGACGATATTGACGGCGCAGGAACGGTCGGAGGAAATGCATAAGGCCATCAAGCTGACCGTGGACAAACTTGAAAGGCAGCTGGTCAAATACAAGGGCAAGCTGCATGCCTTTGATCATGAAAAAGCGGTTGAAAAGACGGTGGGTGCGGATTTTCTGGTCAAACCCGGACAGGAAGCCTAGTCGTGGCCCAGGGCAAACCGAAAAATAAAAGCATCCTGGTGGAAACGCTCTATCAGGAGAACGAGAAGCGTCTGAAGCTGGAGATCCTGTCGGGCAAGGGGAGTTTTCACAAGAGGATAATCGAGAAGGATATCCACAGGCCGGGACTGGCTCTGGCGGGTTTTGTGGACCTTTTCACCTTCCGCCGCGTCCAGGTTTGCGGCAACACCGAACAGAGTTATCTCAAGAAGCTGACGCCGGCGCAGAGGATCAAGAGCCTGAGGAAGGTTTTTTCATTCGACATCCCCTGCTTCGTGGTGACGGCCGAAAGGGACATGCCCCGGGAATTTATCGACCTCGCCAAGGAATACAAGATCAGCGTGTTCCGAGCGCCGTTCGCCACGACCCGGCTTGTCCAGCTTCTGGGCGATTACCTGGATGAAAAATTCGCTCCCACCGCTTTCATCCACGGCACCATGGTGGATGTTTACGGCATCGGCATCCTGCTCAGCGGGAGGAGCGGCATCGGCAAGAGCGAGGTGGCGCTTGATTTGGTCGCACGCGGGCACAGGCTCGTTGCGGATGATGTGGTGACCATCTGCCTCAGAACCGGCGGTTTCCTCATGGGCATGGTGAACGAAACGCTTCAGTTCCACATGGAAATCCGCGGTCTGGGAAACATCGACATCCTCTCCATGTTCGGCATCCGGGGCATCCGGAAGCAGAAGCGGGTGGAAGTCCAGGTCGAACTGGTGGACTGGGATGAGTCGGAGAGTTACGAGCGGCTGGGACTCAAGGAGATCACTGCGGAGATTCTCGGCGTCAAGGTCCCCCTGGTGCGCCTTCCCATCTATCCGGGGAAAAATATTTCCATGATCGTCGAGGTCATCGCCCTGAACCAGCTGCTCAAATCCTTCGGTTATTTCGC